>JACFNM010000043.1 GCA_019454915.1 Chitinophagaceae bacterium | reverse complement strand
CAATAAATCTTTTAAACATAATTCTTTAGAATGAAGCCAATTATTCGAAAATGGTTTTTATACTGTTAGCCAGGCTGTCAAAAGGCATCGAAACCGGAATAACAGGCTCTTTATCGTGCAACTTGTCTACGCCTCTCGCTACTATCTTTTCACCCGCCTCTACCCCGGAGCGTATGATGAGCAGATTGTCCACCTCTTCGTCTATAGTGATGACTACGTTAGATACGGTACTGTCATTCATCAATTTGTACACATAGGTTTTGCCCTGTTGTTCATAGGTAGATTCCTTGGGTACCAACACCGCATTTGGGTACATCTTCGGAATCAAAATAATACCGCTGCTTCCGTTAGCTATCAGGTGTTCGGGATTGGGAAAAACAGCCCGAAACCGAACCGTTCCCGTAGACGGGTCTACCTGTGCCGTTACCGTTTGGATTTTGCCGTCGTGATTATACAATTCTCCGTTGGGTAGTCGCAACTGTACTTTCGGAAAGTGAACTATTTTTTCTGCCAGTGTTTTTCCGGGTGTTTTTTGGAGGAAGTTTACGTATTCCGCCTCGTTCATCGAAAAATAGGCATATACATTATCGGTACTGGAAACGGTAGTTAAAGGTGTAGGGCTGGTAGGAGATACCAGGTTTCCTTTACGAAAAGGGATAGAGCCTACATAACCATCAATAGGGCTGGTAATGTTAGCGTAGTCTATGTTGGCCGCGATACTCTTGTATGCGGCTTTTGCCTGCGCCAGTTTTGCCTCGGCAGTTTTCAGTTGAATCTCACTTACGATGTTTTGCTCCACCAATGGCTTTAACTGGTCTACACCTACCTGAGCCGCTTCGATATTCGCTTTGGCAGCCTGCGCGTCTTCGGATAACGAATGAGTTTCCAAACGAAACAGTAGTTGCCCCTTGCGCACATGCTGTCCTTCGTCTACCACAACGTCTGTTATATAACCCGGTATTTTTGCTCTCACCTCATTATTGACTACTCCTTCAATACTTACCGGGTAGCTGATTTGACCGGTGATGTCCCTGGAAGGAATCTCAACTACTGACACGGTGAGGACCTTGGGACCTGCAGGAGCATTGTTGGGTTTGCTAAAACAGGATGCCAAGAGAAAAAGAACTGAAACCAGCGGAATAAATCTTGCCATGTTATATTTTAAATTATCTGAAAGCGTATTCATTTGTTGTAGTACTTAATTAATGGGTTACAACTGTTTGCCTCCACAATTGGTAAGCAGCAGTTTAGAGATATGGTTTTGCCCGGAAAGTTTTTTGCGGTTCCTTACTTAGGTGCGGAGCAAAAAAGATTTGCAAAGTTAGGTTTAGTTTAGGAGAAATGTTAAGCTGAAATAATAAATATGATGAATGGTTTTTATTGTGGATAAATTTTTCTCCGAAAATGTCTGTCACTGTTTTGGAATAAAACAAAAAACACTTTGGTATGGGTTTGAGGGCTTCCCGATTGACTACAAGGGCATCCTTTTTTATAATTCCACCGGAATTTTTCTTTTTGTAATTTGTATAACGATGAAGAGAATACGAATAATGGCCTTGCGGGTACAGAAGGGAGATTGAACGGCTGATAATATAATCAAACTGTCGTCTATCTATCGATCCCGCTCGTGTTTTTGTGAATTTAGTCGCTTCTGCAAATTGTTATTGTCATGATAAAAATTCAAACCGCGTTTGAAAGACAAAGGGAAATTTATATCCGGGGCATCGCCGGTCAGCGATCGGATATTCCTTTTAATTCTGCGGAACTGCGCGCCAAAGCAAAGAAATATGTGAGTCGTGCTGCCTGGGATTATGTTGATGGAGCAGCCTCTGATGAAGCGACCATGGCAAGAAACAGAACGGCCTTGGATGAATACCGTATTATTCCCAAAATGATGCGAAATAATTCAGCGGCTTCTTTTTCGGCAGAACTGTTTGATACCCGGCTTCCCGCTCCCTTTTTAATCGCTCCTATCGGCGCGCTGGATATGGTGACGAAGCGTGCGGACGTAAAAATTGCGGCAGCCTGCCGGCAAACAGGAACTCCCTTTATTTTTTCCAATCAGGCCGGAGATTCTATGGAGTCTTGCGCCACAGTGATGGGAGAGACAGACCGTTGGTTTCAATTATACTGGAGTAAATCGGATGATTTGGTTTTGTCGTTGGTAAAGCGGGCAGAGGATTGCGGATGTAAGGCAATTGTGCTCACCGTGGATACCACGATGTTGGGCTGGCGATCGAGAGATTTATCGCGCGGTTACTTACCATTTCTTAAGGCTTATGGTATCGCCCAGTATACTTCGGATCCGGTGTTTATGAAATATGTGAGAAGCAGATGGGAAGGTGAAGTGCAAAATGATTCGAAGCCGGGATTTACTATAGATACCATTCGTCATATTCTTCAACTCAGGGCAAATTATAAGGGTCCCTTTAAAGAAGCGATGCGCTCGGCGCAGTTATTTACCCAGATGTACACGAATCCGGCTTTACATTGGGAACAGGTCTCCTGGCTGAAATCGAAAACAAATTTACCGGTGATTATTAAGGGCATTCTGCATCCGGATGATGCCGGAGAAGCTGTGCGGGCGGGTGCTGACGGGATCGTGGTTTCCAACCATGGCGGACGCCAGGTGAATGGTGCGGTGGCCAGTATAGATATGCTTCCTGAGATAAGAAGAGCCGTTCCCAGGCCCTTTAAAATTTTATTGGATAGTGGTATCCGGAACGGAAGCGATGTGTTTAAAGCGATCGCTTTGGGAGCGGATGCGGTATTGTTGGGCAGACCCTATGTATATGGGTTAGCCATTGCAGGACAGCAGGGCGTGGAATCCGTCGTTCGGAATCTCCAAAATGATTTTGAACTGACAGCCCGTCTTTCAGGATGCAGAAGCCTTGATGAAATCAATAGCACCTGTGTCCATCTGCCCGGATAGCCTCTCAGGTTATTGTCTGAAATGCTTTTTCACGACAGGAATTACTTTTGTTCCATACAATTCAATCGCCTTCATCAATTCCTTGTGAGAGTGCCCTTTTAACCAAATGAGCAATAAACCGGGTACGCTTAAACATGTCAATCAGTTGAATGATTTTTCCGCTACTTCCTCTCAGTTGCCCATGAACAGGACGCCTTCGGGTCGGGTTGCTGCTAAGAACCGGCCCTTGGTAAATGAACGCCGTCAGCCCTTTTCCGTGCCTATCTTATCCATCCGCGCAGCATATTCGGGATAAAAGTACTCCAGGATTTCATCTTTTGAATCAGTGATAAAAGTATTGGAGTAAACGCCTGTCTGTATTTTTTTCGGATCGTGTCCATAAGCGCGATATTGCTCTTTGTAATATTCTACGAGGGGCATAAACTGCCGAGGCATGCCTCCAATGATGGCAAAAATAATGGGCAGCCCGTATTGGGCGGACCGATGAACAGAAGCGGGAGTGCCGCCAACAGCAATACATACCGGCAATAATTTCCGATCTTTTGTTGCATATCAGATCAATTGTAATGGTTAGGGACCGGAAGTCGCTGAAGAAGATTTATATTAGAAGTAGATTGTGTGATAAGACTACTAAACGGATACCGCTGGTGGCGACGAAGTATCATCGGAATAATATTTTATATTCGTATTTGTTACGCAAACACAGCTAAATACTATGCGGAGAAGACAATTTATTAAATTTTTGACGGCCGGCAGTAGCCTGATTACGTCATCAACTGTGCCATACTTCGCCTATCCGGCCGAGCGGTTTCATAGAGTGTTTGAGGCTGATATTATCATCTACGGTGGAACGTCGGCAGCGATTACAGCCGCCGTTCAGGCAAAGAAGATGGGTAAATCGGTGATTATCGTGTCGCCGGGCCAGCACCTTGGCGGTATGACTTCCGGAGGTTTGGGATATACCGATACGGGTAATAAAACGGTTATAGGTGGATTGTCGAGGGAATTTTATCACCGCTTGTATTTGTATTATGCACAGCCTGAGGCATGGACCTGGCAAAAGAAAGAAGAATATGGTAATAAAGGACAGGGGACTCCTGCTGTTGACGGAGAAAACAGAACCATGTGGATTTTTGAACCGCATGCAGCAGAGCGCGTGTTTGAGGATTTTGTTGCGGAAAATAAAATAGACGTTTTCCGAAATGAATGGTTGGAGAGGATTCAGGGTCTGAAAATGAAGGGCGGTAAGATATTGTCTTTCACCACGTTAAACGGAAATCAATTCAGAGGAAAAATTTTTATTGATGCTACTTATGAAGGCGATTTGATGGCTGCATCCGGAGTGGGCTACGCCGTAGGAAGAGAAGCCTCATTCATGTATCAGGAGAAATGGGCCGGTGTCGTAAAAAATGTTTTTCATCATGGGCATTATTTTAAATCGAAAATCGATCCCTATCGGATTCAGGGTGACCCTTCCAGTGGACTCCTTCCACGTATCTCGGCAATGAATCCCGGAGTAAATGGCGAAGCGGATCGGAGAATCCAGGCTTACTGCTATCGGATGTGCTTGTCTAATCATCCGGACAATCGTATTCCTTTTCCGAAGCCGGATGGATATGATCCTCACCAGTATGAGTTATTGGTGAGGGTTTTCAAGTCGGGGTGGCGCGAACTTTTTGATAAGTTTGACCCTATTCCTAATCGAAAGACGGATACCAACAACCACGGGCCTTTCAGTACAGATAATATAGGAATGAATTATGCTTATCCGGAAGGCTCCTACCTGGTTAGACGGCAGATTGCCGAAGAACATAAAAATTACCAGCAAGGATTAATGTATTTTTTAGCCACGGATTCGCGTATTCCGCGCGATGTTCAGGACGAATTCAATACCTGGGGATTAGCTAAGGATGAATTCACCGACAACCATCACTGGCCTCATCAACTTTATGTCCGTGAGGCCAGGAGAATGACAGGGGAAATGATAATGACGGAGCATGAGATACTGGGAATGAAGCCTGTGGTTGATTCGGTAGGAATGGGTTCATATACGCTGGATTCGCATAATGTACAACGCTATGTAGATAATGATGGGTTTGTGCAGAATGAGGGAGATTTTGGCGTTCACGTATCTGAGCCTTACCGCATTTCCTACCGGTCTCTTGTGCCGAAGGAGAAAGAATGTACGAATTTATTGGTTCCGGTTTGCCTATCCAGCTCACATGTGGCTTATGGATCCATTCGAATGGAGCCGGTGTTTATGATATTGGGCGAGTCTGCTGCAACGGCGGCGGCGATGGCTATCGAGCATAAGTCCGGTGTGCAGAAGGTGAATTATCACGAGTTGAGAAAATTATTGGAAGAACAGGGACAACAATTGGGTTGAATCTCAGATACTAAACAAGGAGAGGTACACTATGTTAATAGTGCAATTTTCTGTTATCTCTGTTCAAAGTACGCAGCTATTTCCCCTTCTTATCAATCAATTCAAAAAGCAATTCCGGCTCATCGGTGGTGACATAATCAAATTTTTGGTCAATGAACCATTGCATGTCTGCCGCGTCGTTTACGGTCCACACGTTCAGGTTGATGCCCAGCTTTTTTGCCTCGGCAATCCAGCCTGTGTTTTTCCTGAAGACATTGTAATGATAGTCTATGCCCCAGATTTTGTCGGGCGCCAGCTGTGCGGGAGATAGCTCTCCGTTGAGATAAGCGACTTTAGCATTTGGTTCTAATTCTAATATGCGCTTGAGTATATCCAAATCGAAGCTGATATACATCATCCAGCGGTCAGCTTTTAACTGCCTGACCTGGGCAATAACTTTTTCCGCCAGTTGCCTGCCCCTTTCTTTGCCGATAATGGAAGGCTTGAGCTCCAGTACCAGCATGGTGGTTTTTTGTTTTATTCCTTCTGTCAGATATTCGTATACTGTGGGTATCGTTTCTCCGTTGGAGAGCTTCGTGGCCGCTAATTGAGCATAGGTACTCTTCTCAATCATAAGGCCGGCGTAATCCCGGTTATGGTTTACTATCAGCGTATCGTCAGCTGTAAGATGAACGTCAAATTCGGTTCCGCTGCAGCCAATTCTTACTGCTTCCCTCAAAGAAGCGATTGAATTTTCCGGCAGATGATTCTTCTTCCACGCTCCTCGGTGCGCTACCACAATATTGTCAGCAAAGGATATAGCCGATGAAGTTGCTTTTTTAGATTCCATACATCCGCTCAGATAAAAAGTAAAGACGACAAAGGTCAGAGAGAGAATTCTTTTCATTTTCAATTGATGCTGCGTTCAGGTTTAATAAATATGTTGTTATAAATCAATAAAGTTCAGGGATTAATCTTTAAAAAGGAAATTAAATTAAATGGCTCCCGGGTTTTTCGTTAGATTTTACTGATTAAGAAAGTTGCGGTATAAAGAATAGTGGGTTTCTCAAGTCGACGGGTGCATGAAAGCGCTCATGAAATATCCACTATCAATTCACAATACCCGGTTTTCCGGCAGCGGGATGCTATAATTTTTATCGGCTATGTGCTTTTAATGTAACTTGCGGCTATGCAACAATATCTCCAATTGCTCAGGCATATCATGGATACGGGCGTACAAAAACACGATCGTACGGGAACGGGTACCGTTAGTTGTTTCGGCTATCAAATGAGGTTTGATTTGAGTAAAGGATTTCCCCTGGTGACCACCAAGAAATTGCATCTGAAGAGTATTATCTATGAATTGTTGTGGTTTTTGAAGGGAGATACCAATATTCAATATCTGCATGATCATAAAGTGACGATTTGGGATGAATGGGCGGATGCAAACGGAGATTTGGGGCCGGTGTACGGCAAGCAATGGCGCAGTTGGGAAGGAGCGGACGGACGCACGATTGATCAGATATCCGAACTGGTGGAGCAGATAAAGAAAAATCCGGACAGCAGGAGGCTTATTGTGAGCGCCTGGAATGTGGCTGATTTGCCGAAGATGGCCCTGATGCCCTGCCATAACATGTTTCAGTTTTATGTGGCTACACCGAAGCAGGGACGCAAACCGGCGCTTTCCTGTCAATTGTATCAGCGGTCGGCAGACGTGTTTTTGGGCGTTCCTTTCAATATAGCATCTTATGCGCTGTTGACGATGATGATGGCGCAAGTGTGTGACCTGGAACCCGGTGAGTTCGTTCATACTTTTGGCGATGTACATTTATATAACAACCATATCGAACAGGCAACGCTTCAGTTGTCGCGTACACCTTACCCTTTACCGCAAATGAAGCTAAACCCGGATGTGGAGAATATTTTTGATTTTACCTATGAAGATTTTAGCCTGGAGAATTATCAATGTCATCCGGCTATAAAAGCTCCGGTGGCGGTGTAGGGATATAGTTTTTTGTTCCCGACAGACTTGAGTCTTAGTATCTTGAATTTACATTTATGGTTATATCACTCATCGTGGCTGCTTCGGAAAATAACGCCATAGGCGCCGGCAATCAGTTACCCTGGCATTTACCCAATGACATGAAGTTCTTTAAAAATACTACCTGGGGTATGCCGGTTATCATGGGTAGAAAGACCTTCCAGTCCATGTCCGGGAAGCCTCTTCCGGGGCGGTATAATATTATCCTCACCCAACAGGGAAATCATGGAATTGATCTGCAGGAGGTAATCATTGCGAAGACCATTGAGGAGGCATTGACAAAAGCCGGAGAAACGGATTGTAAAGAGGTATTTGTGATTGGGGGCGGGCAGGTGTTTGATGTTTTCTTACCCCTGGCGGATAAAATCTTTATGACCCGCGTTCATACGGTCATAAACGGAGATGTTTATTTTCCGGATATAGATGAGTCCGTTTGGCAGCGAACCTATAACCTGGATTTCCCGTCGGATGAACGGCATGCTTTTGCTTATTCTTTTCAAACCTGGGAGAAGAAGAATTGAAAAAACCGTTTGTCTGTGTTGCCGGGCGTCTTTAGTTTTATGAAGGATGTATAATAAACTTCAACTTGCGTTAAAATATATTCATTTTTTTGTCACCGCTTCAGACCGGCGCGGGCATGGTGTTCACTCTCCATTTGTTTTTACCTTCATTACCGAAGTATTAAATGACAGGCGATATTTTTATGCTTATGAACGTATTGAGGCGCTGAGATCACGCCTGCTCCAGCGTTCTGACAAGATTGAAGTGCTGGATTACGGCGCGGGTTCTTCTGTCCTGAAATCCAATATCCGCAGGGTAAAAGATATCGCCGGGTGGTCGCTGAAATCACCCAAATTTGGACAATTACTGTTTAGGATAGTCCATCATTATCAACCCCGGACGATAATTGAATTGGGTACGTCATTGGGTATCACCAGCGCATATATGGCGGCTGCCGGTTCAGGGGCAAAGGTCATCACCCTGGAGGGCGCTCCTGCCATTGCTTCCATAGCAAGATGGCAATTCGATCAACTCGGGCTGGCGAACATTGAGTTGGTTGAGGGGAGTTTTGATGAAACCCTGCCCGGCGTCTTGGAAAAGGCAACAACGGTGGATTTAGGCTTCGTGGATGGCAATCACAGAAAGGAGCCGACGCTGCGGTATTTTAATAAATTACTGCCGTATCTGCATAACGCTTCCATATTAATATTGGATGATATTCACTGGAGCCGGGAGATGGAGGAAGCCTGGGAGGAAATTAAAAATCACCGGCGCGTTACCTGCAGTATAGAGCTTTTTTTTATGGGAATTATTCTTTTTAATCCGGATTTTAAGGAGAAACAGCATTTCAAAATAAGATTTTGAGTTGGCGGTTTTCCTCTTAACCTTAATTTTATGGTTTTAAATCAGATGTGTAGTTGGAACTTCCGGCAGAATTTTTAAGCAGTTTACGAGACGTTAAGGGATTTTCGGGTGAGGCATTTATCCGGGAGCATTTGAATCCGGGATCAGTCACCTCCGTAAGGAGCAATCCGTATAAGAGTAATAGCGAATTTTTGTCGTTGATTTTTCCCGGTATAGAGAAATCGGCAGTACCCTGGTGCAGCACCGGGTTTTATCTTTCATCTCGTCCTTCCTTCACCCTCGATCCGTTGTTTCATGCAGGTTGTTATTATGTGCAGGAAGCATCGTCTATGTTCCTGGAGCAGGTTGTTAAGCGCGCCTTTCCCGATCATGATCAGGGCGGGTACAGGGTACTTGATTTATGTGCCGCACCCGGCGGAAAGACCACGCATCTTTCCTCTTTGTTGCCGGAAAGCCTGATTGTGGCGAATGAAGTAATAAAAACGCGGGTGGGCATTGTTGCGGATAATGTAACCAGGTGGGGAAAGGATAATATAGTAGTTACCAATAATGATGCCGCGGACTTTCACCGGTTTCAGGGATATTTTGATTTGATGGTCATAGACGCTCCCTGCAGCGGAAGCGGTTTATTTCGCCGGGATCCTGAATCTGTTAAAGAGTGGTCACCCGAGCATGTGATGCTTTGCAGTAAAAGGCAGCAACGGATAATCCGCGACAGTTGGTCAGCCCTGAAAGAAGACGGGGTCTTACTATATTCCACCTGCTCTTACGCTGTGGAGGAAAATGAAAATATTCTCGACTGGATCGCAGACAACTTTGGAGTAGAAACAATAGAGGTTCCGGGAGTTGCGGATTGGGGAATCGTGGAAACCGTATCCTCAAAACATAAAATGACCGGTTACCGCTTCTATCCCGACCGTCTTAAAGGAGAGGGCTTCTTTATGACCGGTATGCGAAAAAAGACCAATTCTGAAGAAAACATACCGGCAGGTCTACGGCTGGAACGAACAAGCAGGCGCGAGGAAGAAGCGATAGCTCCATTCTTAACAAATCCTGAAGAATATAGCGGAGTGCGCATCAGGGAAGAGATTGCAGCTATCAGGAAAGATTATTTTGAGGAATTGAGCAGGCTGATGTCGGTGCTTTATGTCAAAAAGGCGGGTATAAAGTTGGGTAAAGTGATAAAGGATGAACTCATCCCCGCCCATGAACTGGCGGTAAATACTGCGGTTAATCGTTTCCTGCCGGCGCTGGAGCTGGATTATGACGCTGCTTTACAGTATTTGCGTAAAAAAGATTTTTTCACTGAGAACGCTGCCAAAGGCTGGAACGTCGTTAGGTTTAAGGGATACAATCTCGGCTGGATAAAGGTGTTACAGAACAGGATAAATAACTATTATCCGTTGTCTCTGCGTATATTGAAGGATTGATTTTTGCGTTATATAGGATGTACGTATTTTTTACTTATTTTCGTAAGTGTTGATAATTAAGGATATCTGATGAAAAAGCTGGCAATCGCATTATTATCGCTGATTTCTTCAATTGGGTTAAACGCACAATCGGATCCGCTATTTATTTATGCTGAGAACGGAGCCTTGTTTCTCCATCATACGGTAGTGGCAAAGGAAAACTTCTACAGTATTGGCCGTATGTATAATATCAGCCCGAAAGAAATAGCCCCTTTTAATGATATTCCCCTCGAAGGCGGTTTGGAAATAGGTCAATTGTTGAAGATACCGCTGAAGTCGGCAAATTTTGTACAGCGGGGAGTGGCGGCAGCCGATGAAGTTTTTGTTCCCTTATACCACGTAATTACGGAAAAGGAAGGATTGTTCCGTATAGGGCAGAACTTTAATAGAGTAAGCGTAAGTGATCTCAAGACATGGAATAAGCTCAGTTCAGAATCTATTAACATCGGCGACATGCTGGTGGTGGGTTTTCTGCGTGTAAAATCCAGTCAGTCGCCTCTTGCGGTTCAGGGCATCAAACGTATTGGCGGCGCCGTTGCCAGGACACCTGTGGTTACTGCTCCCGCAGAAAATAAAAGTACTCAAAATCAGCCGGCAAATACAAACGCTGTGAGTGAGCCGGTTGCTGTAAAAACGGAGACGAAGACACCGGTAGCTGCGCAGCCGCAACGCGAGTCGGACGGTACGGGATTCTTTAAAGACTCTTATCGTGAACAGGCGGCCAATTTTGACTCCTTTAGGAGCGAAAGAGGTGATGCCGCTGTTTTTAAAAGCACCAGCGGCTGGCAGGATTCAAAATATTATGCGCTTATGAATAATATCACCCCCGGAACCATAGTACGCATCACCAACACGGGCAATGATCGTATCGTTTTTGCAAAGGTGCTGGGTGAACTTCCTCCCGGCAGAGAGAATGAAGGGTTATTGATTCGCATTAGTAATGCAGCGGCTGCTCAACTCAGAGTCAATGACCGGGACATAAAGTTTTCTGCTGAAGTGGCGTATGCGCGTAGCAGCCGGTAAGTGGAGAATTGTTCCCTTTGAGACAGTTGGAAGTAAAAATCAATGGCTCCCTGAAAGACATTTGTTGGATTGACTGCACTTATTAAAAAGTTAGTAATTTAGTGCGGTGCCTAAACTAATGTTGCTTTGCTTACGGATGAATCATATAATGAGAAAGAATTATTAATACAGGTTGCCGGCGGTGATGAGGTTGCTTTTTCGAAGTTGTTTCATCATTACCGGAATAAAATTTATGGCAGCGCTTATAAGCTTTCCCGTTCAACGGTTGTAGCCGAAGAAGTAGTGCAGAATATATTTCTGAAAATCTGGCTTCGAAAAGAAAAGCTTACCTCCATCCAGAATTTTAATGCCTATTTATTTGTTGTCACGCGTAATGAAATTTATCTGGCTTTAAGCCGGATTGCCCGCGACACAATGGTCAAATCACTCTTAAGTGAAAATCATACCGAGGGAGAGAATGACAATGAGAAGCAGCTTATATACCGCGAATATCAGGACATTTTACAAAAGGCGATAGCACGGTTGCCCATGCAACAAAAAAAAGTGTACCAGTTGATTAAGGTTGAAGGGATGAAGCGCGAAGAGGCGGCCCAACTGTTAAGAATCCATCCGGAAACCATAAAAACTCATTTAGCGCGTGCCGTAAAAAGCGTCAGAAACTATTGCACGCTGCATTTGCCTTTATTATCAGGACTGGTATTTCTTCTCTCTCTGTGGTATTTGAAAAAATAATTTCTTCCCCATTCACCCAAAAGTAGCCCGTGATTAATCTTATGTTGTAGAATAACACGGTAAGGTTATTTGGCAATAGATTTTTTTATAATGGAAACGTCCAGATTAGGTTATCTCTTCAACAAATATATTCAACATCAGTGTTCTGCTTCGGAAGAAGAGGAACTCATGGCCTTGATAGCTGATCAGGAAAACGAGCAGGTGGTAAAGGATTTGGTAGACAAGGTAATAAACAATACGGAGAATGAAATTGAGATGCCGGACGGACGCTCTTCAGAGGTGTTGAAAAATATATTACAGCATACAGACCCAGGTGTTATTCAGATGAATAAAAGAAACCTGCTACGGATTTTCCGAGGCAGGGGAGTGGCAGCCGCTATTTTCGTTTTGTTCATTGCAGGTTTTGCCTACTGGAAACAGCAGCACAGAAATCAAATATCCTCAGAAGTGGTGGTTAACCGGGTAGTGGACAGCGCTTCTGTTATTTCGCCGGGGAGGGACGTAGCGATACTTACCATGGCGGATGGATCTGAAATATTATTGGATAGTACGGGAAGCCAGGTATTGGCTGTTGAGAATGGAGTAAAAATAAAAAAAGATGGCGGTGCGCTCGTTTATAGTCTGGAGAACAATACGAAGGATAGCAAGTCTTTATCTAATACACTTACGACGCCGAGGGGCGGACAATTTCAAATCAGTTTACCTGATGGAAGCAGGGTTTGGCTTAATGCCGCTTCAACGCTCCGTTACCCGGTAGTTTTTAGCGGGAAGTACAGAGACGTGGAGTTAAGCGGAGAAGCCTACTTTGAAGTGGTGTCGAACAGGCAAAAGCCTTTCAGGGTGAAAGCGGGGGAATCGCGGGTGGAAGTGCTGGGAACTCATTTCAATGTAAATGCGTATCCGGATGAAGCGGCGATTGAAACCAGTTTGTTAGAGGGGAAAGTAAAAGTGGAGAAAGGGAGCCGGTCGGAAATTTTGCTGCCGGGACAACAGGCTGTTTTACCCGCTTCGTCAAAAGAAATAAAAAAACTCTATGCAGATGTGGAATCCGTGGTTGCCTGGAAGAATGGCATTTTTCAATTTGACGGAGATGACATAGCCGGTATCATGCGCCAGATAGGCAGGTGGTATGATGTGGAAGTCATCCTCCCGGATTACCTGCCCGTAAGGCACTTTGAGGGAAAAATCAGTCGCAGAGCGGGATTAGCAGAGGTGCTGCATATTCTGGAATTGAGCGGAGTTGAATTTAAAGTGGACGGGAAAAAGATTATGGTTCGATAATTTGAAAAAATAAATAATCTGAAAAGAACAACATGAAAAACCAATCGCATAAGACAATGATAAAAGGAGGACCGCCCTGAACCTCTTTTTACGTGTAGTCTTTTATTTAATATTACAAAGAAGGCCGGCAATGTGAGGGCATTGTCGGCCAAAGGGCAAAAACTGTCAGTGTAACAATTTTTATCACCCCAAAACCAAAATTATGATTTTTACTAATGGGTACCAAGAATATACCGGTACCTTCTTAACCTCGGGCAAATTAAGGATGATTATGAAACTGGTGATTCCATTATTATTCTTTTGCGTTTTTCAGGTAAGTGCAAACGGCTTTGCTCAGAAAGTAACTATCGTGAAGAAAAATGTTTCTTTAAGGGAAGCTTTTAAATCTATTGAGAAGCAGACCGGATACCTTTTCTTTTATGATAAAGACCTTATTCAGAAAGCCGGGCATGTTGACTTATTTATCCGGGATGCCACGTTGGATCAGGCGATGATTGCCTGCTTAGATAGCAAGCCATTGACTTATTCTATTGTATCTCAAACTATAGTTATTCAGCCCAAATTGGAAACAGCACCGGAGGGACATTTAGCCGATGCTGATTTTGTAGCGCCTCCGCCAATTGAGATTAGTGGAACGGTGGTGGATAATGAGGGGAAGCCGCTGGGTGGCGCTTCGGTGATGATAAAAGGTACAAATATAGGAACCACAGTAAGCAATAATGGCGCCTTCAGTCTTCAGGTGTCTTCAGAAGAGGCCGTCCTGGTCTTCAGTTTCATTGGCATGAAGACAAGAGAAGTTAGAGTGGGAAGCCAAACCTATATAAAAATAGTATTGGAACAGGATCAGGCCCAAACCACGGATGCCGTTGTGGTAACGGCGCTGGGTATTACGAGGTCTCAAAGAGCATTGGGCTATTCTGTCGGTGAAGTGAAAAGTGACGAATTGGGGAAGGTACCGCAGGAAAACGCGGTCAATGCCCTAACGGGTAAGGTGGCCGGATTAAAAGTTGGAAACCCCAGTGGAGATATCAATAGCGACCCGCAGGTAATTATCAGAGGGGCAATGTCCCTCTCAGGAAATGATGCCCCACTCATCGTAATTGACGGGCTTCCCACGGGAAACAATGCCGGTGTATTATCGGATTTAAGTACCAATGATATTGAAAGTGTTTCCGTACTCAAGGGACCCAGCGCCGCGGCTTTGTATGGCTCACGCGCGGGTAACGGAGTTTTGCTGGTGACCACGAAGAGTGGAGCGGGTCTTGGAAAAAGACTTGGGGTATCTGTTAATTCTTCTTACACCATGTCCCAGCCCTATCATTTTATCAAACTGCAGGACCAGTTTGCCAACGGACGACAGGGTGCTTTTGATGCCTCACAGGATGGATGGTACGGACCGGCAATGGGTACCTCTGTTGTTCAATGGAACTCTGATGGTGTGGCTGTTCCGTTGAAAGCATATCCCAACAACGTAAGGGATTTTGTGCAAACGGGACATAGCTTTATCAATGAGATTGGTATTCATGGGGCGAGTGAAAAATCGAGTTTTAATTTATCCATGGCTGATACCAGGGCAACTGGAACATTCCCGGGATTAGAGATTAAGAAAGATGCCATCGGTATTTCCTTTACGCACAAAATCATCAGGAATCTGAGTGTGGCTGCCAATGCCAGGTATACAGCATCCGGATCTGATAATTTCAGAACCCGATCTTTGAGCTTAAGTAATTATCCCTTTGAAGACGTGTATTCCGTTCCGAATTATATAAACATTAATGACCTGAAAGATTATTGGAAAGTGGAAAACATGGATCAAAATGTGTGGGATCCCGGGTTCAATAATCCCTGGTTTACGGCATACCAGAATGTAGATGGATTTCGAAAAACAAATCCCTATGGAAACGTAAAAGTTGACTGGGATATTCTCCCCGAATTGAGCCTGATGGCGCGTATAGGTACTTTCAGTGAAACCTATACCACCGATGCGCAGCGCGCGGTATCCGATATACGGTATCCCCTGGGAAGATATAATTATTCCACTACGACCAGCCAGGAAACGAATGCGGATTTTCTCTTATCCTATAAGAAAAAAATAGGAAGGATATCGGGCAATATTTCGGGAGGCGGTAACTCGCTTAATCAGAAGGGTACGGGTGCCAGCCTGGGCGGTGAGAACCTGGTGCTTCCGGGACTGTTTACTGCCGGCAATGTGGATAAAGGATCGCTTAGCTATGGTAGCTCGTTTTCCAATAAGCGTGTTTATAGTTTGTATGGAATGGCTTCCTTCGATTATGACCGGATGGTTTATCTGGAACTGACCGGAAGAAATGACTGGTCGAGTACGCTGCCGCCTAACAACAGGTCTTATTTCTATCCTTCTGCTTCGCTTAGTTTGATTGTTTCAGATATGCTGAACCTTCCGTCTTCTATTTCTTTATTGAAGTTGCGTGGAGGATGGGCGAAAGTAGGAAAGGATACCCGGCCCTATCAGTTGGTACAGGTCTTAACCCGATCGGTCTGGGGCGACAGGACGATATATTCATTGCCTGTAACGATGGCTAATATGAATTTAAAACCCGAAAGTGTAGTCTCCTCTGAGATTGGATTAGATTTTTCGATGTTTAATAACCGGTTAGGATTGGATGCCACTTACTATCAGGTGGAAGACCAGGGACAGATTATGGCCGTACAAGTGCCCACGGAAACAGGATTCATGTTTGCCAGTGAAAATGCGGGCGTGGTGAGAAACAAGGGTCTTGAGTTAAGATTGCGTGCGGTTCCCGTTAAAACCAGCCGGCTTACCTGGGATATGAATTTTGTGTTTACGAAAGACAGGAGTAAACTTATCGCTTTACCCGAGGGTATCTCCAATTTCAGATTCTGGAGCCGTTTTAATGCGTATAGTGAAACGCAGGTGGGAGGCAATATCGGTGATGTATGGGGTAATGATGTTTTGCGTGTAAAGGAAGGAAAGTATAAGGATTGGCCGCTCGTAGACAACAACGGGTTATTGCAACTGGAACCGGAGAGGAAAAAGATAGGTAATGTGATCAGCGACTTTATGTTGGGAATTCAAACCAGTGTTTCATTCAGCAGATTCAGTGTATCGGCTAATTTTGACTGGCGTCAGGGAGGAAAATATTTTTCTGAAAGTATGATGCGGCTGGCAGAAGGTGGCAAACTGGAATCCTGGTATAAAGGACCAGGCTCCAGTACGTTTACGGGTATCTTAAGTAGCAAATCTTTTGGAGGAGATAAAAGCCAAATGGCAGATGAAATAGGGAATAACCCGGGAAAATACAATGGACTTGATGGGTTGGTATATGTAGGCGGAAGAACTGCTGAACTGGGTGGTTATCCTCTGGCATCTACCGGACTTAATAATGGGGTTTTCTTCCCCGGAGTGAGATATGATGCTGCTACGGATTCTTACATCGAAAACTTTGGCGGACCCGATACCCGCTATACGCCGATTGATAATATCGCAGGCGGTTCGGGTTATTCTTCCAGCCAGGGAGTACAAACCTGGATGTATGATGCTTCTTTTCTGAAAATGAGAGAGCTGGCACTGACCTACAGCCTTTCTCCTAAAATAGCAGGCAGTATCCATGCGCAGCGCTTATCACTGTCTTTATTCATGCGCAATCTGATTATATGGACTAAGGCAAAAAATGGAATAGATCCTGAAGCGGCAGGATTCTTACAAAACAGCAGGGGGTCTTATAGCCTGGGATGGGAACGTTCAAACATGGATCCCTGGACAGCTATTATGGGCTTGAAATTAAACGTTGAATTTTAAATAGCATACAAAATGAAATTCATATATAATCACACAAAATTAATTTTATCTGCTCTTTTCTTATGGACGTTTTGGGGTTGCAATAAGCAACTTACCGAAACGAATATATCCCCGAATACACTAAATGCGGAACAGGTTGATCCCGGTTTCATATTAACGAATGTCTTATCGCAAAGCGGGTATCTGATGACGCTTACCGGGTTCGCCGGCAATACCAGTCAATGTATAATTGATGCAGCGATGCAGTATGTTCAGCAGGATCAGGGAGGAGGAGTCAATATTAAGAACACCTTCGGCTGGAAAGGAAGAGGCTGGGGATATCGCAGTTTTTATCTTCCGCTGGCAAACAGTAATTATCTCGGCAAACGGGCTAACGATTCAAGAGATTCATCTTTCCTGAGAGGCGTTTCGCTTACTATGCAATCTTATTGGTTTGGATTTAATACTTCCGGATGGGGGGATGTACCTTTTAGCGAAGCGATGCGCGGAGAAGATAATATTCTGAAGCCCAAATACGACCGCCAGAAAGATGTTTTTAAAGGCGTGCTGGAATATCTGGAAGCGGCAAAT
>JACFNM010000568.1 GCA_019454915.1 Chitinophagaceae bacterium | reverse complement strand
CTTTGACCCCTGAAAATATACAAACTGCTGCAGGACATAAAGACGCAGATATCCGGTTGCACACCATGCGTATCCTCGCGGAAGTAACACCCGATAAAAAGGCGTTCTTTCCTATTGTATTAAGCGGATTAAAAGATGATAATCCTCACGTAAGAAGGGCAGCGACTGAACTCTTATCTTATTACCCGGATATGGAAACGCTTCGTACAGCATTAGCCATGCGGGCGGAGGTTTCTCCGGAGGAAAGTCACTTCTTTTATACCACCCGTTTGGTCATTCGCAACTTATTACGCAATGACATGCTGATGAAAGAGGCAGCGAAGACCAACTGGAATGAACAGGAAGCCGGTTTCATCAGCGATGTGCTGATGGGCGTACATTCAGAAATAGCCGGAGATTTTCTTTTCAATTATATAAAACAATTCACGCCGCCGGCAGACCACGCCGGAGCGATTTACCGCCATATTGCCCGCTACGTTAGACCCAATGACCTCGATGTAAGTATTCGCACCGCCATGCAACAGCGTTATCCCGATACGATGAATATTTTAGTGTACCAGGGAATTAAGCTGGGTATCGCGCAAAGGGGATTAGAAGGAAACAAAGAACTGGATGCGTGGGGTAAATCCCTTTCCGGAAGAATCCTCGCAGATAATCCCTATATAAAAGATGCCACGCCGGAAATGTTAAGGATGCAAAAGGTGGCGGCTGATATTGCCGGCAACCAGCAGATCACCGGTGTTACCGAGTCGCTTAAGCAGATCTTAAGAGGCGTCACCACGGAAGATTTAACGCGGCAGGGACATTTTGATCTGGATGACAACATTGTCAATCTTAAGACTTCCGCACTGAGAGCGCTCATTATGATTGACCCGGCTGAAGGTGCAAATAAAGTTCTGGAAATTATTGAAAGCAATGAGACCAACCCTGATTTCAGAAAAAATACGGGGAGGATGCTAACAGGTTTTCCTGAATTTGTGGCGGAAAGAATAGTGAAGAATTTGAAAAATCCTTCACCGGATTTACAGTCGGGCATAGCCTACACATTGTCGGGTACTCCACAGGGGAAAGATTTGCTATTTAATGAAGTGAAGAATAAGCGGATTTACCCCGGTATATTATTGCAGCCGGTCGTTTCCGAAAGAATCATGTTAAACATTAGTCCGGCTCAAAAGAGAACACTCGAAGAGCTCACCAAAAATGTAAGCTCGGTTGATGCAGAAAGGCAACAAGAAATTGATACCCGATTGGAAAATTATCAAAAGCAATTGTTCGCTCAGGCGCCTTCTGCTGATTCAGGCAAAATGGTTTTCCTGCAAAATTGTGCAGCATGTCATCGCATGGCAGAAGAAGGTGGGGAAATTGGACCAAACCTGGATGGGGTGTCTCAGTGGGGAGCGCGATCTCTGGCAGAAAAAATTTTGGATCCCAACCGCTTTGTATCCGAAAATTTCAGAACCTATACCATCAGGCTCAAAGACCAGCGTGTTATGATGGCCCTTTATCGTCGTGATGAAGGCGCCGTCAGTGTCTTTGCAGATATCACCGGTGAAGAGTTTTCTATACCCAAGCAAGATATTTTACAACAAACGCCATCGAAACTAACTTTAATGCCCGATGATTTCCGCCAAAGATTAAACGATAAAGATTTTAATGCTTTGGTTTATTTTTTACTGAACCCCAAACTGGCGAAACAAAAAAATTAAGAAATGTATACGCGTTTTTTAAAACCCGGTATTATAGCGGTGGTCGTGCCACTATTATCCACCATGAGCCCGGCGCCAAAAACGGAATCCTCCGATTTTAAAAAACATGTTATCAGTCGTGATTTTATTTCTGAGGGTGTTGCGGTGGGTGATGTAAACAACGACG
>JACFNM010000042.1 GCA_019454915.1 Chitinophagaceae bacterium | reverse complement strand
CAGCGCGCGCAGACTATTGCCGTGCGCTACTACCAGTATATTTTTATCTGCAATCAAAAGCGGTTCAATCTCCTGTTGATAGAAAGGAATAACGCGTGCGGCGGTCTCTTTCAGGCTTTCTCCTTCCGGCGGTTTCTCGTCGTAGCTTCTGCGCCAGACAGCTACCTGCTCTGCACCATATTCCTTTGCCACTTCCGCTTTATTCAATCCCTGAAGTCTCCCATAGCTCCTCTCGTTCAGCGCGTTTGTTCTCACAACCGGCAACTGTGTCTGTTGTATTTCGTTGAGAATGATGTCCAGCGTGTCTTCTGCACGCTTCAGCCTTGAGGTGAAAGCGTGGTCAAAAACGATGTTATTGAGTTTCTTCCCCGCAGCCAACGCCTCCTTCCTGCCCAAATCTGTTAATGGCACATCTTCATTTCCCGTGAACCGGTTTTCCAGATTCCATAAGGATTGTCCGTGCCGTACGATAACCAATAGAGGCATACGTTAATGATTTAAAAGGTGACCCTGATGAACACCGCATCGTTCATTGCAGAATCAGAAAGGTACAAAAACTATTAAAATGAAAATACTGATTCGAATAATCACGGTTTTGCTTAAGGTGTATCGTTTTTATTCAACAGACATAATAAGGTTCCGTTTCTCATCAATATCCCGGTCATAAGGTGTTTCATTGTAAACTAAAAAATGATTTCGAAAGAGATTATACAGGTACTTTATCTTCTGAGAACCCCCACTTCTCGTAACTCTGGTAGAAACACATACCTCTCCGTCTTATGTAATTGGTTGTTTAGGAGATAACTGCAAAAAACAAGTTCGGGCGTAGGATATTTCCGGGTTAAACAAAAAAAGGAATGGTTTTTACGATTGAAAAATAATACGCATATAATAGACAAAAAGCTTGCTATATTTGGCTGTTTATTTATCAGGCGAAAACAATTATCATGCAGGAAGATGTTCTAATTCAAATCAGCAATAAAATTAAAGAAACCCGAAGGTCACAAAAAAAAACGGTGCAGGAACTTGCCACCAAAGCGCACGTAAGCAAAGGGTTGATTTCACAGATTGAAAACAGCCGTACCGTTCCTTCCCTGCCGGTGCTGATGAATATTGTACTGGCGCTCAATATTGACCTGAAAGACTTTTTTGAAGACATCAGTCACAACAAAGACGGAAGGCAGGGAGTCATTATCAAACCCGCATCCGGTTACCAGCCTATTGAGAAAGAACCGGCAAAAGGCTTTCTATACAAGAGAATTATAGCACGGAATATGACCGGAGGGCCGGTAGATACTATTCTCCTCGAGCTCAAAAAAGGGGCTAACCGCTCCCAAATGATCAAAACGGACGCCTACGAATTCAAATATGTAATCCGCGGAACCATCGAATACCTGATAGGGGACGAGCGGTACATCCTGGAGGAAGGAGATTCCCTTTTTTTTGACGGACGGCTCCCGCACAAACCCGCGAATATTGGAGATACAGACGCCTTAATGCTGGTTATCTATTACTTTTTTACCTCCGCTAAAGATTAGTACTCACTGCCCTTTTGTTTAGCTGCTTCATTTTTGCCGATTTTGTTTTGAACAAAATGAAGGTTTATTTAGAAATAAGTTTACATTTGCTATAATATTTTTAGTCTTTATAAACCATCTATTATGCCTGTTTCCACTGCTTCTTTTTCCGTGAATGGAATAAGTTTTCACCCCCCCGGCAAACCGGTTGTAGTAATTTGTATTGACGGCTCCGCAAACGAATACTTGGATATCACTGCGGCACATCGTCGCCTGCCGAATATACAGCAAATGAGCAAGACCGGCTTCCGCGGCATGGCGCGCGGGGCGCTGCCTTCATTCACCAACGTAAATAACAGCTCCATCGTAACCGGCGTATCACCTGCAGTACATGGCATTTGCGGGAATTATCTTTATGATAAGGAAAAAGGCGAAGAAGTGATGATGAATTCGGCTACCTATCTGCGGGCAGATACTATTCTTGCCGCAGCGGCAAAGTCCGGCAGAAAAGTGGGGGTGGTGACTGCCAAAGAAAAGCTCCGGGATATTCTCTCCCATCAGTTAAACGGTATTGCTTTTTCAGCCGAAAAGGCAAATCAGGCAACAAAAGAAACCCACGGCATAGACAATGCGGAAGAAGTGGTAGGCTTTCCCACACCCTCCATCTACAGCGCCGAAGCCAGCCTGTTTGTACTGCGCGCCGGGGTGGCGCTCATTGAACAAGGGCTGGCGGATTTTCTATACCTCTCGTTAACGGACTATATGCAACACACCTACGCGCCCGAATCGGAGGAATCACTGGCTTTTTATGAGGCAATGGATACGGAGATCGGTAAGCTGATAAAAAGTGGAGCGATCGTGGGTGCGACGGCTGACCACGGGATGAACGCAAAAATAAAAGCCAATGGCGAACCGAATGTTCTTTATATCGAGGATATGCTGGAAACGAAATTCGGTGAAGGTTTCCGGGTAATTTGCCCGATTACGGATCCCTACGTCAAGCACCATGGCGCACTGGGGTCTTACGTGGTGGTACATCTTTCCAGCCGGCATAACGTTCAGGAAGTGAAAAACTGGCTTTCGCTGCAGCCTGGTATTACAGAGGTACATGATAAAGAAACGGCAACCCGCTTACTGGAGCAGCCGGGAGACCGTACCGGCGACTTAGTGGTGATGTCGGCGCGGGACGTGGTACTTGGCAGGCGCCCGCAATATCATGATTTAAAAGCCCTGGACGGAACCCTGCGCTCTCACGGCGGAAGGTATGAAGAAATGGTTCCTTTGATCATTTCTCACCCCCTGAATGAAATATACCGCATGAAAGCCTGGGGAGACCCCCGCAATTTTGATGTCTTTGATTTCACTATTAATGGAACCCGTTAATCAACGATAAACTTGAATAATATGAAAATGACCTGTTATGTTGCCGGTACTCCGGTGCAAAGCGATAATATTTTGACTGTAAAAAGCCCTTACGATAACCGGGTGGTGGGTACCGTCACGCTATCCAATAAATCCGATTTAGAAAAAGCCATTCAGGCGGCGCTTCGGGGCGGCAAGGTGTTGTCGCGATATGAGCGTTTCCATATCTTAGAAAAAACCCGCTCGCTCTTAATGGAACGCAGGGACGAAATTGCCCGAATCATCAGTGCAGAATCGGGTCTCGCTATCCGGGAAGCCAATTATGAAACCGGGCGGGCGCATGATGTATTGCTGTTTGCGGCTATGGAGAGTCTTAAAGATGATGGCCAGATTTTTTCCTGCGACATTTCTCCCCAGGGTAAAGCGAGAAAAATATTTACGCTGCGGGAACCCGTTTCTCTGGTAGCTTGTATTACTCCCTTCAATCACCCCCTCAATCAGGTCGTTCATAAGCTGGCGCCTGCCGTAGCAGCCGGCGCCCCGGTTATCTTAAAACCTTCGGAAAAAACACCCCTCTCGGCTTTGATACTGACGGAATTACTTTATGAAGCAGGCTTACCGCATTATATGCTCAGTACATTACTCGGCCCCACCAACGAGATAGCCGAGCCGTTGGTGAAAGACCCCAGAGTGGAAGTGGTCTCTTTTACCGGAAGTGTTGCGGTCGGTAAACATATAGCCTCCTCTGTCGGCTATAAGAGAGTAGTACTGGAGTTAGGCGGAAATGACCCGTTGATTATTATGGAAGACGCCGATTTAGATAAGGCCGTTCATCTGGCGGCTGAAGGAGCCTTCCGCAACAGTGGGCAGCGCTGCACCGCTGTTAAGCGGATACTGATCCATGAAAAGATTAAGGATGCTTTTTTAGAGAAATTTGTTCCCAAAGCCAAAACCTATAACTGCGGCGATCCGGCTGATCCCGAGACAAAAGTTGGCACGGTCATAGACGAACCCGCCGCTATCTACTTAGAAAGTGTAGTAAAGAAAGCCGTAGAACAGGGAGCGAAAGTATTATTGGGCGGCAACCGCAAGGGCGCCTTGTTAGAACCTACCGTTATTGACGAAGTACCCAGAGATGCTGAAATGATTGTGAAGGAAGCTTTCGGTCCCCTGGCTCCTATTTTGACTTTTAAAGATATAGACGACGCCATTGCACTATCCAATTCTACCGCTTATGGACTATCATCCGGAATTGTAACCGAAAATATGGACTACGCGCTTCGCTTTGTCAGGGAACTGAAAGTGGGGACGGTAAACATCAATGAAGTTCCCGGCTATCGTATTGAGAGCTCGCCATTCGGCGGGGTCAAAGATTCGGGGTTAGGTATAAAAGAAGGTGTTATTGAGGCTATGAAATCTTTCAGTTACGTAAAAACCTTCTCGTTACCCTGGTAACAAACAGAATAAAAATCAGAATCAGGTATATTCTATTCGTTCCACTCGTAAAATCCTGTATGCTTTATTAACGGTATATAGGATTTTTTGATAATGCGCTGTGGCGCTCTATTTTCAATCGGAGGAGCCGGGTTTAGCAGGTCTTTGCCCATCTGCTTCATACAATCTTTGTACCTTTGCAAGCAGGCATTTACACGCAACATGAAACAATTTAATGTTCCCTTAATATATAGAAGTCCACTCATCACAGCCATTAAGAAAAAGCGGAAGCAAATGGATAAGATGAAGAAGGACTTCACACCAACATTGTTAGATCTTGGGGATGTCCATATTTACCTGGCCCGGCATTTTGGCTTCTGTTACGGGGTGGAAAATGCCATTGAAATTGCCTATCGAACCGTAGAAGAAAACCCCGACAAAAGAATCTTTCTTTTGAGTGAAATGATTCACAATCCGCACGTAAACGATGATTTACAGCAAAGAGGCGTTCGGTTCCTGCAGGACACAAAGGGAAATCAATTGGTCCCTTTTGAAGAATTAACCGGAGATGATATTGTAATCACTCCGGCTTTTGGCACCACGCTTGCAATGGAAAAACGACTCCTGGACATCGGAATTGATGCGAAACGGTTTAACACCACCTGTCCTTTTGTGGAGAAAGTATGGAACCGGGCGGAACAAATTGCCAAGAAAGGATACAGCGTGGTCATTCACGGTAAGCCGGCACACGAAGAGACGCGTGCTACCTTCTCGCACAGTTCCGTTAACACGCCGGTAGTGGTTATCAGGAATATGGAGGAGGCTATCGCTTTGGGCAAGTATGTTACCGGTGAAAGAGATTCATCTGCATTCTTTGAAGAATTTGCGGGCCGTTTTTCTACCGGATTCGATCCCACCCGCGATCTCCGGCGCATCGGGGTGGTGAATCAAACGACCATGCTCGCCTCTGAAACGCAGGCCATAGCCGAACACCTGAAAGAAGCGATGATTCATCATTACGGGTTGACGGAGGAAACACTTGCTGATCATTTTGCAGACACCAGGGATACTTTGTGCTACGCCACAAATGACAATCAATCTGCTGTTGGGGGCATGCTCAGTACGGACGCCGATATAGCCATTGTGGTGGGAGGATATAACAGTTCCAACACCTCTCATCTGGTGGAACTGTGCGAGGAAAAACTTCCGACCTATTTTATCAATAGCGCGGACAGCATACTTAACCGGGACGTCATACTTCATTATAATTTCCATATAAAAAAAGAACTGAGAACCACTCCCTTTCTTCCCACTCATCAGCCTGCAAAAATACTCGTAACCAGCGGAGCTTCCTGTCCCGATGCATTAGTGGAGGAAGTAATTAGAAAAATAGCCGGTTTCTACCAGTCTGAAGCAGGTATGGAAGAGTTGACGAGGGAATGGACAATGGAATAGTTGAAATGTAACATCCTCTCTTTTTTAAAAATCATCAACAGCGTTTCCGGTATATCTTCAATGGTATAACCCGTAGAATTTTACTTTTTTCTTTGAATTCATTTCCAGCACGGGTGAAGGAATCTTAAACGGTCTTATCAAATAAGTAGCGGCATCTACCGGAGCGATGGAACGTACCCGGAACAGATCCGCATCCAGTCCCAACATATACCGGCGAGTGCGTTCGAAATGAGGTATGGGAACGCCTTTGATGGTATCCGGATTAGAATAGCCTCCAATCATCCCGCCGGCGCCATAACCTATGGAAACGGCGGGCCATTCAGGGAAAGAAATTCCTCTGGGTAAAAATGATTTGATATTAACGGACAACCAGTAGCTCTGCCCATTATAATCCTTAAGAATTCGCGAAGTCCATGACTTCCCTAATTCGCCACTATGGTATTGTGCATACGGGGAAAAGTGGGCAGAAAATTTCATACTTATCCTTTGCTGATCCCACCAACGTTGCTGAGAAGCAAATATGGCAGTACCCACCAGATTGGCCAGCATATCTGCTTTAGAAAACCCCCAGTGCGTGGAAAACCCGTCCAAAATTTCGATAATCGCTAATCCGCCCAGCGCAGTACCCGAACCGATAAGGATCGCATCATTTTTCTTAACCCCGCACCAGCGCATCAGGTCATATTGTACCACTCCAAGATTATAGGCAGTAGTTGCATGCCCTATTTTATCCATTTGAAGCCACTCTCTGCCGTCGTTAAAAAAATGAAAGCGGCTGCGCGGAAACTTCTTGTACCATAAGTAGTTTAAGCCCACTCCCACCGCAGTACCCACCAATACTTCCGATATCACTACTTTTCTTAGACGATCCGGGCGATAAGTCTCTGAGGGGGGCAGAAAATGTTGTGATGCCAAGAATTCCGGCAGGAAAAAGCATACCAACAAAAAATATAGATGCACTCTATAAACAGCGGGTTTACACATATTGGAAGAAAAACGAAGTAACAAAAAGTTTAGCAGTTATTGAATACACCTTTTTCACACGCAGTCATGCACTTCGATTACAAATTTCCCGCATATGCCCAAACCAAGCATATCAATTACGGCTAAAATGAGGCAGGATAGCCAGGATTTCCTTTTTGCGGCAAAATATTTATTCCTGTAATTTTGCAGCATGAATTTATCATACACGCATCTTTTACCCGAAAACTTCCCGGCTTCATCTAAAGTCTGGATTTTTCAGGGAGGCAGGCAATTTACGCTGTCGGAAGTATTGCAGGTAGAGGAGAGGTTGAATTCCTTCTCGGGCCAGTGGCATTCACACGGGTCTTCAGTAAAAAATTTTGTAACCGTATTTTTCGGACAATTTATTATCGTTCTGGCAGACGACGCTGAAACCCACGTTGGAGGATGTAGTACCGATAGCTTAAACAGAGCTGTCAAAGAAATTGAAGCGGAATTCAATGTAAGCCTGCTGAACAGGCAGCATTTGGCATTCGTTGTCAAAGACAAGATAGAACTATTGCCATTGGCACAGGTTAGCTACGCTTTGGGAAACAACTTTCTAACGCCGGATACGCTGTACTTTAATAATACGGTACAAACGAAGGAAGATTTGGAAAACAACTGGATCGTCCCCATCAAAAATAGCTGGCTGGCTAAGCGGTTTGCGCTTTCTTCTGAAGTTTCGCAATAAAGTTTACGCGGAATCTATCATACTTAAAATATTCAGCAGATGATTGTAGAAAAAAATAAAGTAGTGAGCATACAGTACAATGCTACTGATGAAACCGGAGCCATCGTAGACAGCAACGCTGATATGGAGCCGCTGGAATATCTTCACGGGCATGGCAATATTCTGCAACACCTTGAAGAAGCACTGGAAGGGCTGCATATTGCTGAAGAAAAGAAAGTTACATTAAATCCTGCGGAGGCTTACGGAGATTTTAATCCCGAACTTGTTGTGGAAGTTAGCCGCGACCAGTTTCCCGATGGCGCCGGGTCTGTTGAACCCGGATTGTTGGTCCGTGATTCTAACGGGCAGGAGCTAATCGTTACAGATACTGACGGAGACAAGATTGTTCTTGACGGAAATCATCCGCTTGCCGGCCGAACTCTTCACTATACGGTCACTATCAAAAATATCCGGCAGGCGACCACACAGGAACTCATGCATGGTCATGTGCATCAGACCCATGCACACGACGGCGGTTGTTGCGGCGGAAATGGTGATAGCTGCGGGTGTCATTAAAACAGGCTTCTAAGCCGGGTTTCCTGCTCCAGCAGCCTTTTCAGGAGCACTATCTGGTTGGTGCCGCGTATATAGTTGTGCCCCTCATATTTGGCGCCATAATAAGCGTCGTCATTTAAGTGATCGGCTAAAAAACGTATCGCCTGCATATAGACAAGATACGTGCCCGCATCGAAAAAAGCATTTCTTTCATCATTGCTGAGTTCCTTCTCCATCCCATCCATATAGCCCCGGACAATAGCAACATAATACGCTTCCCGGATCTGAATCTTCGAAAAATCCTTTTCTTCTTCACTCACCGGCGAAAGACAGGTACGCATCATATCCCCGACGTCGCTAATAAAGTAACCGGGCATCACCGTATCTAAGTCAATTACGCAAATTCCCTTATCCTCTTCATTCAGTAAGACATTACTGATTTTTGTATCGTGATGGGTTACCCTGATTGAGAAGTTCGGATTCTCCTTCATTGCTTCAAACCGTTTCAGAATGTAATTCTGATCCTTCAACCACTGGATTTCATCGCGGCATTCTGCTATGCGCTCAGGATTACCCGTATCAAGAATCTGTAAGAATTGCTGATAACGAAGACTAAGATTATGAAAATCCGGTATCGTTACTTTTAGCTCATTTACCGGAAATCCATTCAACAGGTGAGTGAATCTGCCAAACTGCTTTGCCGCTTCATAGGCCTGATCCGGTGTCTGCACCACATCTACGGTGTGGGAGTGCTTGACAAAGGGGGTCAGTCTGAAATATCCTTCACCTTCGAGAAAAAGAAGGTCTTCTTTATTTCTGGTTTCCAAAGGACGAACAAAAAAATAATCGGGATGATGGGAGGACAGATAGTTCCCAATCATACGGATATTAAAGGCAATATTCTCCGGAACGCGGAAAACATGCTGGTTGATACGTTGCAAAATAAAAGAAGTATCCTCCTTTTTATTTTCCACTCTCCAGGTATTATTGATTAAGCCGGAACCAAACGGCTTAATTTCTACGGAAGATATATCCAGTCCATATGCTGAAAGTACGCGCTGTAGCATTTGAATCAAATTAATTAAAGATAATGAAAATCTGTACTGGTTGCTTTGTTTGATACCGTAGCAATCTTTTCATTCAAATAATTTTCTTATTCAAGTAAGACAACACTGGCTGTGGCCTAACCTGTAAAGCAGCCGGAAAATGCCGGAAAAATGAGTAAAACAGGAGACTAACGTGAGTACGATCGTAAAAAACGCAGGTACTACTGAGAGCGTATGCAGTAGGCTCGGATATTTCCAGAACGAGATTTCCTTTTTGAAGTTTATATCAACCACCTGAATGCCACGGTTCTAAACCTGGATGTTCTTTATCTCTAAGTTAAAGTTTTCTATATCGAAAAATGTAGCGGGGATGGGAGTTGAACCCATGACCTCAGGGTTATGAATCCTGCGCTCTAACCGCCTGAGCTACCCCGCCGGACTACTCATCTAACCGATTAGGCAAAATCGGGTTGCAAAAATAGGGTTTTCGTTATAATTAACGATATTCTTATTTTAGAATTAAGCAGACTATTCCCTCGGGAAGCCGATCTGCCTGCCCTCGACAAAATGCTCTGCGTCTATTTTCTACGATAGACTTCAATGGTACCCGACTCTGAACTTCTTGGCGCGGCAAATTCATCTATCAAATCATAGTGAACTTGCAGGGAATCCCTCACCCGAAAAGGATAAAAATTATTCAACCCCGGAAGATATTCAAATAAAACAAAATCATAGTAGTTTGTTGCAATCCGCTCTTCAAACATTTTCGCCTCACGGTTGAACATACCCACTCCCAAATGATACCAAAGAGGAAATTTAGGACCCCTTTCCAGGGTGTAAGGCACCTCTTTTGCAAGGAAAGTAAGTTCAGACATATTCAGCACTCTCACTTCTTGCTTTTCCCGGGCTTTTTCTAAAAAGCGATTAATCCCATGAATAGTCGATTCGGGAAGTTTTATCCGCTTCAATGTTTTCAGGTCCGAGTTAAGCCATTTTTCCTGTTTATTACCATCTTCCTTCTTCTTGGATTTCAGCCTGGCGTTATGCAGACTGACTATATTTTCGCCACTTTTCGAATATGCAATTTCGCCTTCAGCAGTATCCTTCCTGATAAAAACTCTTTGCACATAACCCCAATACATGTGACTCCACCATATCATTATCCCACAACACAAAAACGCAAGCATAAATTTACGGCTCGGTTCGATGTTAAGATAGTGAAACAGGTAGTGAAATATAAATGCAAAGGCAAAACTGTGAAAAAATATATTACTCATTACGGGAGTATAGCTCGTTATCTGAAATATAGCCGCCAAACCCAATATTCCTAACGTCAGTAGTACAAACACAACTTCATTTTTCTGTCTGAAAAACGAGGAAACTTGCCTTATACGAACAATTACGATTAGCAATATGACTAACAAATAAAATTTAATCCATTGCGATTCGGATAATAACTCATTTAGAATATCCGTCACAGAAACCCGGGAATTATGCGGCGGCTGTCCGTGATTAAACCAGTAAGAGAAATCATACGAAGAAAACCACGTTAAAATAATACCAAACAAAAAGCCAATTCCACCAACGAAAAATAAAGGTATCTTCCAATTATTGTCTACCCAGCCGTCATACAGCAACAATAGAACACAAAGAAAAAAGAATAACCCGCCCCCATCCTGCTTCGTAAAAAAAGACAAGAACACGAAGAGGGCTCCCATTAAAACTGAAAATATCTTCTTCCTTCCCTGCCCCCTCAAAATGGCGTGAATAACAAATGCCGTAGCTATCAATCCGTAAACGATTGCACTATGATTATACCAGGGCCAAAAATTAAAAAACGAAAAGGTAATAGCGTATAACAGTACGGATGCCACCCTCACTATCGGGTTAACAGACAATGTTAATAAAATATATCTAAACGCCAATCCGGAGATGATGTTTATAAATGCCTGCGCTTTTACCAGGGTTATTAATTGAGCGCCAAAAATTTTAAAGAATAAGGCCGGTACCACCCAATACATACCCCCCAGGGGAATCCCAAAATCACGAAATGGAACCTGTCCCTCGCTCATCCTGTAAGCTCCTTCCCAGGATAAGAATATATTAACCCTGAAAGGAAAACTTAACAGAAGTGGAAATGTGGCAATTCCCACTATAATAATGATTTCAACAGCATTTAGTAACTTTCCTTTTAACATAATGGTCTATTAATATAGATTCCTGTTAGCAATACAAAAAAATTATAATGCCAAAAACAAAAGACAAATAAACAATATTATTTTGTTACAAAATAACGGATTAACCATTTCGTTATTGTAAGTATTATCTTTATACATTAATTTGAATTTTACTATCATCCTTTTATTCATTTTCTGTTGTGATTTATTTTAAATTACTTCGACCAAAAGACTGGGCAAAAAACCTCTTTCTATTCTTACCATTATTTTTTGCCGGAGAAATTTTTGACTGGGGAGTACTGCTCAACGTCGGCGTAGGATTTATTGCTTTTTGCTGTATCGCCAGCAGCATTTATATAATTAATGACTTCGCTGACAAAGAAGATGACAAAAAACATCCCGAAAAACGGAACCGTCCGATTGCCTCAGGGGCGGCATCTACGCGGGTTGTCATTATTATTTTATTGGTGTTGATGTGTGCAGGATTTAGCTCATTCTATCTGCTTAACCAAAAATTCTTTATTATCCTGACTATATACTTTCTATTAAACGTCGGGTACTCTCTCGGACTAAAAAACATCGCCATTTTAGATATTTTTATTATTGCGGTTGGCTTTCCACTAAGAGTAAGGGCGGGGGGAAGTGTCGCCGATATAGGAGTGACCGTTTGGTTCAATATAATGATTTTCCTTCTCGCCTTATTTATGGCAGCCGGAAAGAGGCGTGATGACGTTCTCATAAAAATCTCCTCAGGAGATGATATGAGGAAATCAATTAAAGGTTATACGCTCGAATTCCTGAATATACTATTGGCACTCATCTCGTCCATAATGATAGTCTCTTATTTTATGTACACGCTGTCAGAAAGAGTTATTATGCAGCATGGTACAAACAGATTATATCTGACCGGGCTTTTTGTAATGGCAGGCGTCATGCGCTACTTACAGATAATATACGTTAATGCCGATGCTGGCTCTCCTACAAAAATCCTTTATAAAGACCGGTTTATTCAAATTTGCATTCTGTTGTGGATGATTAGCTTTTATTTTCTCATTTACTTAAAGAACAATAGTTTCCTTCATATAGGTAATTTCCAATAGTTTTGACTGAGTTTTAAGAACTAACCGGACTTTCTGATTAACTATTTCATCTATGCCTACTATTCTTATTCTTGGCGCAACCTCAGATATCGGTGCCGCTATCGCACGATTGTTTGCTTCAAAAAAATTTGACGTACAACTGGCAGCAAGAGATACCACGCGACTCATCACCCTAAAAAATGACCTTTCTATCAGGTACGGTACGCGGTGTGATCTTTATACGTTCGACGCCATAGACTTTTTTTCTCATGCGGATTTTTACGGCAAACTCCAGCCTAAGCCCGATGTAAGTGTATGCGTATTCGGCTATATGAACGAAAATGAGGATGTGGCGAAAAGTGTGTCTGAGACGCTTAAAACGATTCAAACAAATTATACAGGTGCTGTAACTATTTTAAATACCATTGCCGAAGATTATGCTTTAAAAAAGAAAGGCACTATAATAGGAATTAGTTCCGTGGCTGGAGAGAGAGGGAGGCAGAGCAACTATTTATATGGCAGCGCGAAAGCCGGATTTACAGCCTATCTCTCGGGGTTGAGGAACAAATTATTCCAAAATGGAATACCGGTGATCACGATTCTTCCGGGATTTGTCAATACCCGGATGACCGAACATCTTAAGTTGCCTAAACTTTTAACCGCATCTCCCGAAGAGGTTGCGCAATGCGTTTACAAAGCATTCCAAAAAAAGCAAAATACAGTTTATGTAAAGTGGTACTGGAAATGGATTATGTGTATCATAAGATTGATACCGGAATCAATTTTTAAAAGAATGAAACTGTGAATAACAAGATAGCTTTTTTCGATTTCGATGGAACGATTACTCATAAAGATACCCTCCCGGAGATCATAAGGTTTATAAAGGGAAGGCGTGCTTTCTACCTGGGAATGATTCAGTCTTTACCCTGGCTTATTGCCATGAAGCTGAAGATAATCTCAAATGCATCAGCTAAGGAAAAATTACTTGCCATATTCTTTAAAGGACTTGCTTTTCATGAGTTTCAGCAAAAATGTAATGAGTTCATACAATTTAGACTACCTCACTTATTACGACCAGCGGCAATTAGCGAAATAAACAAGTATAAGCAAGAGGGCACAACCGTCGTAGTGGTATCCGCTTCGGTTGAAGATTGGATTGTTGGCTGGTGCGACCATCTCCAAATTAAATGCCTCGCCACCCGACTGGAGGTAATAAATGGTAAAATAACGGGCAGAATAGCAGGAAAGAATTGTAATGGCACTGAGAAGGTCAATCGAATCAAAGCGCTTTTTAATCTCAATGATTACAAAACGATCATCGCTTACGGAGATTCGAATGGCGACAAGCCTATGTTATCGCTTGCCGCCATTGCATACTATAAGCCTTTCCGGTAGATTGATCTAAATCAATTCCTTATTACTTTCACAACTGATCTGTATTGATAGTCTATAATCACTTCGATAAAGTATAGGCCGCGCATCAGGTTCCTCATATTTATCTGATGATTCACGTATATTCCATCCTTAATAAACTCTGTTTTATACACAGATTTTCCGTTAATATCATACACGTTAATGCCTGTTCGTCCTTTTGCCGGCCCTTGCAGTTCAATTGATGCGACTTCAGCAACAGGATTGGGAAATACTCTTACTACAGGAGATAAATCCGGCCGCCCCATGTCATTAACAACACTAATTGTTACTGTTGACCGGCTCGATTTTTCTCCATTATCTGTCACGGTGAGTTCAAAAACATATTCGCCTACACTCAGACCGGAAACTCAAGCGATATCGGTCTCGCTATATTCAATAAGGGGTGAAGACGGTCCGGACACCACCTCCCAGTGATACTTCTCTATCCTTCCAAACTCGGCATAAGACGATCCTCCGTTTAGTAAAATTTCCCCGTCCGACAGCAGTATTGTCCTGGATTCGCCGGCGTTGGCAACAGGAGGAGGCAAAACTGCCGCAGCATCCACTATCGTAATAGTCACATCATCATAATCTTTCAGACTTCTGCTATCCTCAACCGTTAATCTGAACTTATAAACCCCCGGCTGTAAGCTGCGAATCGTTGGCATACTTGAGTTTGAATTCAGAATCATTAACGACCCGGGCCCTTCAATCATTTCCCATTTGTAACTACTGATTTCTCCGTCACGCACGTAGGATTGATTACCGTCCAGGATGATTTTGTCAACCGGTAATTGCACAGATACGTCCGCTCCGGCATCGGCAACCGGCGGAATAAGTGGGGCCGGTTTGACTGTAACGGCAACGGTTGCAGCTGATGAATTCCCGTTATCATCTGTTACTTTCAACTGAAATAGGTAAGTACCCGCTACAAGCTGATCAACAGCAGTAATCTTGCTCGCCGGATCCTTAATTACTCCCCCCGCAGGCCCGGATTTCTTAACCCATTCGTATTTCTTTATCTGCCCTTCATTTGCAACTGATCCCTCTCCGCTTAAAGTAACTGAATTAGATGGTAACGTTATTACAACAGGAGTCCCGGCATCTGCCAAAGGCGGTAAAGGAGAGGCTTTCACGGTGATAAACACCGTCGCATAACCCGGTATTCCCTTTTCATCTGTCACTTTAAGGCGGAACTGGTAATTACCTTCCTGTAATTCATTTACATCGGTGATCGCTGAAGAAGGCGCTAAAATATGACCGCTTTCGGGACCTGAGACCATGCTCCACTCATACTGTACGATTGCGCCGTCCGATGCAAAAGATTTTGAACCATCCAACTTCACACTGTTAACCGGCAGCGTAATGGTTTGACTATTGCCTGCATCAGCCACAGGAGGCGTTGGAGCGGAATTTACAGTAATGGTAACCGTTGCAAATGCCTTCTCACCCTGATTGTCGGTTATCTCCAGCTGAAACTTATACACTCCCTGGACAAGTTCCGTCACAGAGGTGCCCGCCGCATTTGGATCTGCTATTATACCTTCATCAGGCCCTGAAATTTTGCTCCAATAATAATCCTGAATGACATTCTCCCCGGATGCCGATGAAGCACTACCGTCCAGGATAGTCCGGTTGTTGGGCAAGGTAAGCGTCTGACTCGTTCCAGCATTCGCTACAGGTGGTAACGGAGCAGCTTTCACTGTAACAGAAACCGTATTCGAAGAACTGCTTCCATTATCATCAGTGACTTTTAATTCAAATATATATACCCCGGCTTTCAAATCGTTAACGGTGGTCATTACTGCATTTGGATCAACGATATCTTCGCCACCAGGGCCAGACACCTTACTCCAATCGTAAGCAATTAATGAACCACCCGGGGCCGTCGAACCCGCTCCGTCAAGCGTTACACTATTAACCGGAAGCGTAATGGTCTGGTCCGCGCCCGCATCCGCAACCGGAGGTAATGGGGCAGCTTTCACTGTAACAGAAACCGTATTCGAAGAACTGCTTCCATTATCATCAGTGACTTTTAATTCAAATATATATACCCCGGCTTTCAAATCGTTAACGGTGGTCATTACTGCATTTGGATCAACGATATCTTCGCCACCAGGGCCAGACACCTTACTCCAATCGTAAGCAATTAATGAACCACCCGGGGCCGTCGAACCCGCTCCGTCAAGCGTTACACTATTAACCGGAAGCGTAATGGTCTGGTCCGCGCCCGCATCCGCAACCGGAGGTAATGGGGCGGCTTTCACAACTATCTTTACCGAAGCATTCGAACTGTTGCCGTTGTCATCCGTAATCTCCAGCTCATATACATACACTCCCTCTTCAAGGTTGCTCACCGTGGTAATAGCATTACCGGATGAAGATATAACACCTCCGGCAGGTCCCGATTGCTTACTCCATGCGTAACCGGTAATGACGCCCGATGGAGCAGACGACCCACTGCCATCAAGCGTTACACTATTAACCGGAAGCCTAATGGTCTGGTCTGAACCCGCATCCGCAACCGGAGGTAATGGGGCAGCTTTCACAACTATCTTTACCGAAGCATTCGAACTGTTGCCGTTGTCATCCGTAATCTCCAGCTCATATACATACACTCCCTCTTCAAGGTTGCTCACCGTGGTAATAGCATTACCGGATGAAGATATAACACCTCCGGCAGGTCCCGATTGCTTACTCCATGCGTAACCGGTAATGACGCCCGATGGAGCAGACGACCCACTGCCATCAAGCGTTACACTATTAACCGGAAGCCTAATGGTCTGGTCTGAACCCGCATCCGCAACCGGAGGTAATGGGGCAGCTTTCACCGTAACAGTAATAATAGCCGTAGAAGATAAACCTTTGCTATTAATAATCTCTAACTCAAATTTATAAACGCCTTCTGAGAGTTCTATTGCATTTGCTACGGCGCCCGAGGAATTTAGAATTGTTCCATCAGGCGGCCCTGAAACCTTTCTCCATGCGAAGCTTTTAATAACATCACCCGGTGCAGATGACAGGCTGCCATCAAGCTCTACACTATTATCCGGTAAGCTGATTATGTTCACCGGTTCTATTTTTGCTATTGGTGGTATCGGCGCTGAATTAACCGTAATTTTAACCGAAGCCACTGAACCTATCCCATTATTATCGGTAACTCTTAACTCGAATTCGTATATACCCATTGATAAGCCGTTAACAATAGTAGTACTCCCATTTGGCGAAACAATAACTTCTCCGGATGGACCAGATGTTTTTTTCCATTCGAATAACACTATATTTCCAGATGGAGCTATAGAATTAGTCCCATCTAACATCACGCTATTAGAAGGCAAATCAATAGACTGGTCGCTACCGGCATCAGCAATTGGCGGCGTGGGCGCTGCATTCACGGAAATATTCACGGAAGCCGTTGAAGTCTTCCCGTTACTATCAGTTACTTTCAATTGAAAAATATACACTCCTTCTGACAAGCCACTAACCGACGTTGTTGAATTCGCCGGAGTAACAATTGTTCCCGATGCAGGTCCTGAAAGTTTACTCCATTGATAGGCTACTATACTACCTGAGGGTGCCGTAGATTTTGTCCCATCAAGCATTACACTATTCGTAGGCAGGGTAATGATTTGCATATTACCGGCGTTAGCTATGGGAGGTAGCGGAGCAGGGTTAACTTTTATGGTAACTACGGCTGTTGAACTCAATCCCTTATTATCTGTAACCTTCAATTGGAACTGATAAGTACCTTCCGTCAAATTCGTTACGCTGGTCTTACTACTTCCTGCATTTGTAATCGTTCCTGTCGTCGGACCCGAAATCTTAGACCATAGATAGCCCGAAATAGAACCGGACGGCGACGTTGACTTTGTACCATCAAGGGAAATGCTATTTGTTGGTAACGTAATCGTTTGATTTTCTCCTGCGTTAGCAACGGGGGGCGAAGCTGTTACGCCTCCTCTTTTGTGGGATAACATCCACTCGTATACATTCAATCCATCTTCTCTGAAATTTGGATCATAGGTTTTGGACCATGCATCATGTCCATTAGCGTTGAATACCGTTAACTTAGCTTTGACAGATGGTGGCGGTACACAGGCATTGACCGATTTAACACATGA
>JACFNM010000567.1 GCA_019454915.1 Chitinophagaceae bacterium | reverse complement strand
CATACACCATCTGTACACATGGGATTACTCACCGAAGACAGCAGAGGAACATTGCGTGAAGTTATTCAACTACCCTCCTCCGGAGATTGTAGTTATCCCGGTCTGTTGGTAAAAGGGAAATGGCTCTATGTTTCCTATTATTCTACGCATGAAGGGAAATCGGCAATTTATTTTTGCCGATTCCCGCTTTCGGGATTTAAATAATAGAGCCGCCTATTGTATAAAAATGATGCCCTCTGCGAGGTCCGCTTCGTGATAATCGTCTTTCAAAGAGAACTAACCCTATCCCCGGGCTAACAGATTCGCTTCACTCTCCAGGAGTATCTTCCGGTAATTATTAATCTTTACCCAATAAATGATCCAGCAGACGATGAAGGCCAAGCCGGTTAATGCATTTATTACCGGAATCAGAGTCGAAGCCCCCAGGATACACATCGCCAATCCGATTTGCCTTGTCGGCCGGAATTCTTCTAATTTGATGTTCCGTGCATTAGCCTCCGCCTGAATCGAATCGGAAAGGCGGTTCACCACAAAAAAATGCCACGCCAAACCAAACACCGGAATGAGTAACAGCCATACATTGGAGGAAGGCATCTTCCTGTTTTCCGGGGAGACTGCATTGAAGGTTGATTGTAAGGTTAACAGGTAAAACACCAACGGTACGATTGTCAGCGTCAAACCACTAAGCATGATTATTATTTCTAAACTACCCGGCATGGAAATAAGAAAATTCATTTCAAAAAAATTTAAAGATGAAAAATGTCCATTCAGGTTTAAACAGGATAGATCTTAACGTCATATACTTGTCAAAGGTATAAAAAAATGTCTTTTAGTTTATTATTTGTTATACCTTATAATATTGCTCCCATCCTTTTCTTGGCGGTATCCCGGTGAGCATAGCATCAGCAAAGCGGTTATTGGTAACCCGCTTCGTTTCCCTGTTGAATAACAGCCTCGTATTCAGTCGTTGCGCCATTACCCCCAGGGTAAACACCTGGCTCAAAGGACCGGCTATTTCAAACGGAGAGCGTGTCTTTTCCGTTCCGCCACAGGCCAATAAGAAGTTCGCATAATGGTTGGAAGGACTCTTAGGTACTTCAGGTAATCTGGAAGCCATGGCTTTCGCTTTTTCCTCGGGAATGATGGATAGCGTACTCCCATGAGAACCTCCTTTAAAAGTCAGTTCTTTACTATAAATTATTTTACCGGGATTCAGCTTTGCCGGTTGAAATTTTCCTGTACTCGGTGGTGGAATATTGGGATCCAGTTCAGAAACACCATAGCCTTCCGGCACTGCCGGTACGTTGTTCACACCATCATACCAGGTGATATCTACCGGAGGCATATTTTTCCTTGCAGGAAACTTAAACAGTAAAGTGGTGGACATGGGGAAGAAATAATCATTATGCCCTTCTGCCTTGAGTGCAGTAACTTCCGTGGGCAGGCCCAATTCTAAGAACTGATGTGCCGTATCGAGAATATGTGCTCCCCAGTCTCCAAGAGCGCCCATTCCAAAATCATACCAGCATCGCCATTGTCCTAAATGATAATCTTTGTTATAATCATGATACTGCGCTGTAGTCAGCCAATTGTCCCAGTCTAAGGTTGCAGGCACCGGTTCTCCTGCGGGGAATTTCCGGATATTCGTATCCCATCCATGCCATCTGCGGGGAGAATTCATGTGGGCGGTGATAGCGGTTACGTCTTTGATAATTCCTGCATCTTTCCAGGCTTTAAACTGGAAATAGTTGGCATCTGAATGCCCCTGATTACCCATCTGTGTAACTACTCTGCTATGCTTCTTAGCCGCTGCCGTCATTAACTCCACTTCCAGAAAAGTACGCGCCATGGGTTTTTCCACATACACGTGTTTACCCATTCCTATCGCCAT
>JACFNM010000566.1:1126-1893 GCA_019454915.1 Chitinophagaceae bacterium | reverse complement strand
GGTCAATACCAAAACCGGGGAAATAAAACCACTTTATCATACCCAAAATCAAACGAAATACGGGCCGGGTGTGGGGGCGGTAACTTTTTCTCCCGTTGAACCTATTGTATTGTTTATCCACGGCATCCGTAATGCAGACAAGGATCATCCCTATGGTTTTTCCAGGCGTACCGGGGTTGCCATACATACTGACAAACCCTTTGAACCCATATTTTTTGACGCGCGGGATGTATTTTCACCCTTCACCCCGGGAGCGCTGAGAGGCGGCACACATGCCCATACCTGGAGTGGCGACGGGCAGTGGATTAGCTGTACCTATAATGACTACATTATGGAGCAATTATCTCAATCAGACTCCAGCGTAAAAGACCTCAGAACCATTGCGGTGATGATGCCCGGCAGGGTAACCGTATCGGATGACAGTACTATGGAAAATAATCCCGGAGAAAAATTCTCTGCCGTAGTGGCAAGGGTAACTGAAAATCCGGCTCCCGGAACCGATGAGATAGATAAAGCCTTTGATGAAGGATGGATAGGCAGCAAAGGATATCAAAAAGAAGATGGCAGTTGGCAACACCGCGCCATTGCGTTTCAAGGGAATGTGAGAAACGAAATGAATGAAACCATTGCCGAAGTTTTCGTGGTGGATATACCCGATGATATCACGCAACCGGCACCCGGAGAGCTTCTTGAGGGAACTCTCCAAGCACGTCCTGGCATACCTGCCGGGGTGGTGCAGAGAAGAATTACCCATACCCGGCGCGGGA
>JACFNM010000566.1:0-1116 GCA_019454915.1 Chitinophagaceae bacterium | reverse complement strand
AAGGCCCGCGACACTGGCTACATAGTACCTCCGACGGGGCGCTTATATTCTTCACAGCTAAAGACTCGGCAGGTGTGGTGCAGATATACGGGATTTCTCCCAACGGAGGACCTATCACACAAATTTCTTTCAACCAATTTCCGGTGGTCGGCCCTTTGAACATTAGTCCCGATGACAAATACATCGCCTATATTGCAGACCATAGTGTATTTATTACTGACATTCAAACGCACAAATCAGAGCGGTTAACTCCCCGGGATGATACCAAGACTTCTCCTTTTGGCGCTGCGATATGGTCGAATGATGGGAAATCCATTGCCTTTAACCGGAAGACGGAGCAGGAAGGGAAGCAAAATATTCAAATATTTTTATTGACTAAAAACGAGTGATTCCTTCCCGGGAAACGAAAGCTGGTCCGTCACTTTGTGAATTCATGCAGCAAATGTCTCATGCTTATTGTCTGTATCAGCAATGCAGGATTAAACTATTTTTTATGCGATATACGCCAGTTTTTTTATTTGCTTCGCTGATGTTGATCGTGAGTAGTAGCTGCACCCGGTATTATTACAAGCCCAATGGCGTGAATGCGCCGCTATTTACTGACGGTGGTCAGGCGCACCTAAATATAGGCGGTAGTGTGGGAAGTCAAAATAATTTTGATGACGACTACTCCACTGAATATGATGGCACCCTGTATGCTTTTGACATCCAGGCCTCCTATTCACCTGTCAAGCATCTTGGTATCATAGCCAATTACAGCACCTACGGATATACACCTGATAATCCGAACATATCGTCAGGCAACGTAGACGGTAAAGCCCATTTGCTCGAATTTGGCGCCGGTGGTTATTTTGCCAAAGGCGGGAAGTTTAAGTTAGTAACGGATCTATATGCCGGCTATGGATTTGGTCAGATAACCAGCGACGTAGATATGCGTATCAACCGCATTTTTCTGCAACCGGGAATAGGCGTGCGATCGCCCGGATTTGACGCTGTTTTCAACCTGCGGGTAGTAGGCGTCAAATACAGCCATTTTGACCCCAAAGGGCGGGATCAAGACTATTTGTTAACCCAAAAATTAATAAACACCAGTGGTCGACGAATAGATAATACAAA
>JACFNM010000565.1:1261-1899 GCA_019454915.1 Chitinophagaceae bacterium | reverse complement strand
TGCAGAAACGCGAAAAAGAATAGCAGAGCTGGCCAGGAAGCATCACAAGTTTGCCGGCACGGTTGGAAGCCCTGAAAACTACCGGGAACTTCAAAATACAGGCTATCAGTTTATCAATATCGGGGCGGATGTAGTCGGACTGAAAAATTATTTTGGTGAACTCATCCGAAAGACCGGCGCTTCCAATACTGCCGGCTCAGGCTCCTATATAGAAAAACAATAAGCATGGTAAAAAGGAATCTTGGAAACACAGGGATACAGGTTTCGGAAATTGCTTTTGGAGGCGTGGAGATTGGTTTGCCTTATGGAATTGGTGTTAAAGATAAAAGAGATATGCTTTCTGAGGAAGATGCTATCCGGCTACTACATCTTGCAGTGGACAAAGGCTTTAATTTTTTCGATACGGCGCGCATGTACGGCGAAAGCGAAAGGATTATGGGTAAAGCATTTAAACACAGGAGAGCAGAAGTTGTCCTGTCGTCTAAATGCCGGCACTTTAGAACAGCGGGCGGAACTCTGCCTCCGGATGACACGATAAAAAAACTTATCCGGCAATCTATTGAAGAAAGTCTGAGTACCCTGCAAACCCACTACCTGGATGTATATATGCTACACCAGGCAGACATGGAAATCCTGGA
>JACFNM010000565.1:0-1251 GCA_019454915.1 Chitinophagaceae bacterium | reverse complement strand
ATAGCCGAACAAATGCAAAAACTCAGGGAAGAAGGAAAAGTAAAAGCAATCGGCGTTTCAACGTATCGGGTGGAAGAGTCGCAAAAAGCCATTGACCAGGGCATCTGGAACACGATCCAACTTCCTTTCAACCTACTGGATCAGCGTCAGGAAATAGTCTTTGAACAAGCGGAAAAGAAAGGAATAGGCATTGTTATACGCTCGGTATTATTGAAGGGGCTGTTAAGTTCAAGAGGCGTTGGCTTACATCCTGCGCTGTCTGCCGTTGAAGAACATATCCGGAAATATCAAAGCATTTTGCATAACAGCGAATCACTTCCGGAAACAGCTGTCAGGTTTGCCCTTTCTTACCCGCAGGTATCGTCCGTGCTAATTGGCATAGACAAAGAATCCTATTTGACCGAATCTTTAAAAGCAGCCAATGGACAATATATGAACGGGGAAGAGTTAGAAGCCGCAAAATTACTGCGCTATCCTGAACCTGCGTTTTTAGACCTCCCCTATTGGGATAAGATGGGGTGGCTGAGGTAGAGAAATGTGAGAATGTGAGAGATTTGAAGATTTGAAAATGCGAAAATGGAAGAATGAACCAAGACAAAACTCAAAACAATAAACCATAAATAAAAAACCACATTGGTTTTCCCGTGCCGCGGGGATTGAATTTCAAACTTTAAATATCGAATCTCAAATGTTAAAAATCGGAATCATCGGCATGAGTGAAGGGAATGCACATCCTTATTCCTGGTCGTCTATCATCAACGGAAAATATGACGGGAAAGAAATAAGTGATGTCGGTTATCCTGCGGTTGCGGCCTATTTAACGGCCAACCGGGATACACTGGGACTACCTGAAGCCCTGGTTACTCATGTATGGACGCAGGATCGGGAAATCTCCAAAAGTATCGCCGCTTCTTCCGGTATAAAGAATATCGTTGAAAACAGGGAAGATATGATCGGAAATATAGACGCAGTTATACTCGCCCGTGATGATGCCGAATTTCATGTAGAAATGTCGAAAGCGTTTATTGAGGCCGGAGTTCCCATATTTATTGATAAACCTTTAGCCATTCATCAGCAGGATTTGGAATGGTTCGGACAGCAACAGGCGAAAGGCAAACTGATTATGTCCTGCTCTTCGATGCGTTATGCCAACGAATGCAGAATCATCAAACAGGATATCGCGTCTTTGGGCAAAATGGAATTGGTAACCGCCGTAGGAAAAAAAGACTGGCTGAAATACGGGGTGCACAT
>JACFNM010000041.1 GCA_019454915.1 Chitinophagaceae bacterium | reverse complement strand
AAGCAGAGACGGAGAGAAATCACTGGAAGAAAAAGAGGGCTTAATAGCAGACGACCTGGAGAACGTGAAAAAACTGCGGGAGTATTATGCCACCGATGATATGCACGGGAAAGTACTGCACGAAGCGGAGATATTGGAAGGCTCCGTACGCAATACCGGGATCCACGCAGCAGGCATCATCATTGCGCCTAAAGACTTAACGGAGCTGTTACCGGTATCCATAGCCAAGGACTCTGATCTGTGGGTAACCCAGATAGAAGGAAGTGTGATTGAAGAAGCGGGCGTTATTAAAATGGACTTCCTGGGATTAAAGACGCTCAGTATCCTAAAGACTGCGTTGCAGCTTATCAAACAAAACCACGGGGTAGAAATTGATCTGGACAGCATCCCCTTAGACGATGAAAAAACCTATCAGCTTTATCAAAGAGGCGACACCAACGGAACATTTCAATTTGAAAGTCCGGGTATGCAAAAATACCTGCGCGAATTAAAGCCCGACAAATTCGATGACCTCATCGCCATGAATGCGCTTTATCGTCCCGGGCCTTTAAGCTATATACCCAACTTCATCAATCGTAAACAGGGACGGGAGCCCATCACCTATGATTTGCCGGAAATGGAGGAAATTCTATCCGACACTTACGGCATCACGGTGTACCAGGAGCAGGTAATGCTGCTTTCTCAAAGAGTGGCAGGCTTCAGCAAAGGAGACGCGGATGTGTTGAGAAAGGCGATGGGTAAAAAACAAAAAGCGGTACTGGACAAAATGAAGGCGCAGTTTATATCGGGCGCTATTGAGAAAGGGCATAAAAAAGATATTCTTGAAAAAATATGGTCTGACTGGGAAGCCTTTGCTCAATATGCATTCAATAAATCGCATTCTACCTGCTATGCTTTTGTGGCATATCAAACTGCTTATCTGAAAGCTCATTTCCCTTCGGAATTTATGGCGGGCGTATTAAACCACGCGGGCGCTATTGAAAAGATTACCTTCTTTATGGAAGAATGTAAGCGCATGGGGTTGAATGTGCTCGGACCGGATATCAACGAATCGGAGAAAGGATTTGCCGTAAACAAAAAAGGAGAAATCCGCTTCGGGCTGGGAGGATTGAAAGGGGTGGGTGAGGCGGCTATTGAAGGAATTATCAAGGAAAGGAAAAAAGGAGGTCCCTACCTGTCTATTTTCGATTTGGTAAAAAGGGTCAACCAGCGCGTGGTGAATAAAAAGTCACTCGAATGTCTGGCCTATTCCGGCGCATTCGATTGCTTCACGGATATCCACCGCGCTCAATATTTTTTCATTCCGCAGGGAGATACCACCACGGGTTTGGAAAAGATTATAAAATTCGGCAACATATATCAAAGCCGATCCGAGAATACAACCAATACCTTATTCGGAGACTTACAGATGCCCGACATCATTCCGCCCAGGATTCCGGACTGCCCGCCCTGGACGCTGACGGAATGGCTTGAACACGAAAAAGATATCACCGGAATTTTCATCAGCGGTCATCCCCTGGATCATTTCCGTTTTGAAATGAGCCACTATGGAATAACCCCCATTGCTTCTTTTATTGAATTTAAAGACACCCAGCTAAATGCGGGCAACGCAAACCGCCCCATCCGGTTAGCCGGTTTGGTTTCGGATGCCCGGCATCGCACCACCAAAACAGGCAAACAGTTCGGTATTTTTTATATCGAAGATTATTCCGGGAAAACAGAGATTGCTATTTTCGGGGAAGACTATGTGCGTTTTAAGGATCATTTTGAAATCGGGAATGTCCTCTTTGTTACCGGACAATTTAAATCGAGGTGGAACAGCACGACTGAATTTGAATTTAAGCTGACCCGGGTGATGTTGCTCGAAACCGTCAAAGCATTGTTAACGCAGCAGGTGGAGGTAGAACTACATCCCAGAGATTTAACGGAAGAAATTGTCCATTTCATAGAGCAGAATATCCATTTGTTCCCAGGCAAAGCCACTATCCGGTTTATTCTTTCCGAACCACAATCCGGATGGAAAATAAGCATGTACACGTTGGAAAAAGGCTTTGAAATGAATGACGAAATGGCTGCTTTTCTGGATGCTCACCCCGATTTTACAGTGAAAGTGAAGGTTTTGGAAAATAACAGGTAGCCAGAATGGCTATCAGGCAGGATTAGAAATGACATAACAACCATTTTGGCATATTGGAATTAAATTTGCTTCATGTAGAATAAATCTACTTTTTTACTAAACCATCAATAAAAAGGAATTATTATGGCACTTGAATTTAACGATACCAATTTCCAGGAAAAAGTATTGAACTCCGATAAATTAACTGTTATTGACTTTTGGGCAGAATGGTGTGGGCCCTGCCGGGCAATCGGTCCCATCATCGAAGAACTGAGTAAGGAATATACGGAAAAAGTGAACGTAGGTAAAGTGAACGTGGATCACAATCCTCAGTTGTCTATTAACTATGGTATTACCTCCATACCAGCGGTATTGTTTGTAAAAGGCGGTAAGGTGGTAGACAAATTAATCGGTGCGCAGCCCAAAGCCAATTTCGTGAAGAAAATTGAGCAACACTTAGCTTAATCAGTCATTCATAATTATAGTTTTAAGAGCAGGTGAATAATCACCTGCTTTTTTCTTGCCTTGTATAGCTCTTCAGAGTGTATCTCAATTTTTGCATAGTACCGGAAGGAATATCAACTTAGAAGATCCAGGGTCGGCTTTGAGTGAAAACTTAATCAATAAGGCACAAAGAAAAATCTTAGTGGCCCTTAGTGCGCTGGTGTCTTTGTAGGGTATAAACTTGGCACAAAGACAAAGAACCTTAAAAGATAAGAATTCGTCAATTAGCGTTATGTAATATCATCAATACCGGTTATGCAATTTCATTAATTGTATTTATTTTTGTTTGAAAGAATGTACATAAAATGTTTATAGAAAGGCGTATTGTAAGTGCGATTAAAAAGCAAAAAGACAAGTTCCTGTTTTAGCTGTTGCCGGCCCTCGCCAGTCAGGCAAAACAACGCTGCTTCGTAAAATATTTGCCGGATACCAATATGTAAAAGCCTTGAAAATCCTGATATACGTCAATACGCAGAAAGTGATCCTGTGGGATTTTTAAATCAATATGAAAAGTATGTAGTCTTTGATGAAGTGCAGCGTGTGCCCGGGTTATTTTCCTATATACAGACCCGTGTAGATGAAAGCAGAATTATGGGGCAATATATTCTTTCAGGCTCACAGAATTTTCAATTGCTAAAAAGCATTACACAGTCTTTAGCCGGAAGGGTAGCGATGTTCAAACTTATGCCGCTTGATTTTACGGAATTACATTCCAAAAAGTTATTAGCAGACGATTACATGACTGCTGCTATAAAAGGAACATACCCTGCCAACTTTGACAGGGATATAGCGCCTTCTATATTTTATGCTAATTATATTCAAACTTATGTAGAAAGGGATGTGGCCGAATTATTGAATGTAAGATTTAGGTTGAATAATATTATCACTCCTAATCAGGCTTATGACATCTTACTTCGAAAGCATCACCAGGGGAATGCTCGGATTATCCTTCCTGATATTCACCTGTTATTTACTCAGTAACAACAAGAGAGAGATCAACTGGAAATTGGTGGCTATGGGTGTTTTTGCCCAGGTGATGTTTGCCATGGGTGTGTTGAATACCCAAATCGGCGGGCAGCCGGCCTTCTGGATTTTTTTCGGAATAATCCTTGCTTATATCGTGGCTAAGAAATGGATCTCAGATAAGAAGAACACGATAATTTCTGTGACTATACCTATTCTGTTGGTCGGTGTATTGTGGCAACTTATTTTTTTCTTTGGGATCGTTTTACAACCTTCTAAAAACAATCAACAGGGCTTATTGTTCTTTATCAGTATTGTCGTTCTCGGCTTTTATTCAAATGGCTCCGCACCAAAAATATCAATCTGCTGAAGTGGACTATATTAATTTCTTTATTCATTCTGACGATATCGGTTTATGCCAGACTTTGCAATCCCGATATTTTCAAAAATCTTTTAGAGAAAACCTCATCTGCATTTGTTGAATTAATCAATCTGAGCCATAAGGGTACTGATTTCCTATTTGGAGGTTTGGCTGATGATAAGCAATCATGGGGTTATATCTTCGCGGTTCAGGTGTTACCCATTATTATTTTCTTTGCAGCCTTATCTTCCGTACTTTATTACCTCGGCATTTTACAAAAAGTAGTCTTTTTCTTTGCCTATGTACTGAATAAACTGAATATAACCGGTGCAGAGAGTGTATCCACGGCTGCCAATATATTCCTGGGGCAGACGGAAGCGCCCCTGATGATTCGACCTTATCTCGAAAAGATGTCACGCAGTGAAATCTTATGTATTATGATTGGCGGAATGGCTAATACATCGGGAAGTGTACTGGCAGCTTATGTGGGTTTTCTGGGTGGGGGTGACCAGGCGCAACAGCAGTTTTTTGCCCTGCATATGCTGAGTCAGTCTATTATGAGCGCACCTGCTGCGATCGTTTGTTCCAAAATCATGTTCCCATCGACTAAGAATGGTATGCTGACCAAAGATATTCATATACCTAAAGAAAAATTAGGAGATAATTTTCTGGACGCCCTGTCGCTGGGTACTACGGATGGTTTAAAATTGGCGGTAAATGTTGGCGCCATGCTGTTGGTATTCACCGCAGTAATGTGGGTAGGTAATGGATTCCTGGGATGGATAGGTGACCTAACGACGTTAAATGAACCCATCAGCCGAATGACGTCGGGAAGGTATGATTCTCTTTCGTTGAACATGATCCTGGGTTATATTTTTGCACCGGTTGCCTGGCTGATCGGTGTGGCCCCGGCAGACATGGTGAACATCGGACAATTATTGGGTGAAAAAACCATATTAAATGAATTTTACGCCTATATATCTTTGGCCGACATGAAACAAACCAATATGATTTCAAGTCCAAAATCGCTACTCATTGCAACTTATGCATTATGTGGCTTTGCGAATTTTGCATCTATCGGGATACAAATTGGCGGCATCAGTCAGCTGGCGCCCAACCAAAGAAGGAATTTAACCGAATTAGGAATCAAATCTTTAATCGGCGGAACCATCGCCTGCCTCATGTGTGGCTGTATAGCCGGCATGCTTTTTTAATCAACACAGTCCGCGTATTTAAGCTGTCCGATTTAGATAAAAGGCATATTTTTAACATCACATGAGTTACATTTGAATTATAACTATTAAATGGGTTTTACGTGATGGATATTTTCAGAAAAGGACTGGCTATAGGGATTCTTGGCTTTTTCATGATGGATAGCGGATTCGGACAATCGCTGCCTGTTCGTCCTTCACGTTGCGCTACGGGCAGCGTTATGGAAAAATACTTTCAAAAATATCCGCGTGAGAAAATTGCATTCGATAAAAACCAGCAGGACTTTCAACTGCGATACGAAGCGGCGAGACGCGCCAAAAAAGAAACACCCCTGCAACAACGCACCCAGGCGATTATTACCATCCCGGTGGTGGTACACATCGTTATGGATAACCCCGCCCTCGTTTCCGACGATCAGGTACAAAGCCAGATAGATGTATTAAATGCAGATTACGCCGGCGAAAATGCAGACTCTGTTAATATACCGGAAGCCTTCAAACCTTTTTTTGGAAAAAGCAGTATCCGGTTTTGCCTCGCTCAAAGAAATCCTGCAGGCGAGCCCACCACCGGTATCACCCGAAAGGTTTCCACCACCACTTCTATACCCGGCGATAACGACCCGATTAAATACGCGGCTATGGGCGGAGTCGATGGATGGGATATCAATAAGTATCTCAATATCTGGGTGTGTAAAATGACTGATAATTCAGACCTGGGCTACTCCTTCATGCCCGGACTTCCGGGTTTGTCTTCTTCCGACGTGGGATTAGTAAATGCTTATCACGCGTTCGGAACCATTGGCTCGGCACAGTCGCCCTTCAACAAAGGACGTACCGCCACTCATGAAATAGGTCATTTTCTTAACCTCTGGCATATATGGGGAGCAAATGAATGCGTTGAATCCTGTGCGGATTCTGACCTTGTGGACGATACACCCAACCAGGGAAAGTGCAACTACGGCACGCCTGTTTTTCCCCTCACGGATGGCTGCACGCCAACGGCGCCGGGGTTGATGTTTATGAATTTTATGGACTACGTGGATGATGCAACGATGTGCATGTTCACTGCCGGGCAGGCCGACCGCATGGAGACCGCCCTTAGTACTCTTTCTGATCGTAAGCAACTGGTCACCTCCAACGGATGCGTGCCGCCCATATTATACGATAGAGATATAAAAGCCATCGGCGTGGATGCACCGTCGAATTCAGTTATCTATTGCAGCAGCAACCAAATCACTCCTCAACTCCGTATCCGTAATTTAGGTGCGCTCACTTTAACGACGCTTACATTAAACGTTAAACTGGATGGCAACAGTCCGGTTACCACCAATATCAATCTGAATCTTCCTCCACTCGGAGAAACCACTATCAGCGGTAACCCTATGGCGGTCTCCCCCGGCCAGCACAACATCACCTTATTCACCACGCTGCCCAATGGCGGAGCGGATCAACAGCCTGCTAATGATACGGCAACCGCCTTATTCTCTGCAATAGGAGAAGCAACAGACCCGTTAAAACAAGACTTTGAATCCATGACCTTTGCCGGCACGGGATGGGGAATTGGAAACACCAGCGATGTGATAGAATTCAACCCGGTGCGGGTGACCAATGCTGCTCACTCGGGCTCTGCTTCCGTTAAGTTTGACAACTATAATTTCCAGCTATTTGGCAAATACAGTATGCTTGTCAGTCCGCAGTTGTCTATTCCACTCAATGCGGACTCGGTGAAAATTACGTTCTGGCGCGCTGCTGCCCAATACAACAGGAGTCATTCTGATACCCTCGAAGTATTGATCTCCACCGATTGCGGACAAACCTATAGTTCCGTTTATAAAAAAGGCGGAGCCGATCTAAAGACCCGGTCCGATTACTATACTTCCGAGTTTGTTCCTTCCGCCGATGAATGGGTGGCCGATACAGCAGACATCAGCAACTTAGTGAAGGGCAGATTTGATAAGATTGTCGTGCAGTTCAGAAACATCAACGGGTATGGCAATAATATTTTCCTTGACGACATCCGGGTGTACAGCCGGGTTCTTCCTGCAGCCCTGAAAGAAAAAGGACTGCTGATTTCACCCAATCCGACAACGGGAATCATCCACATCCGGCATTATCCGTCAACAGCCGGTTTAAGGGGTATTGCCATCTACAGCAGCACGGGACAATTGGTGTGGAAGCAGGATTACCGTTCGGGTATAGCGCCGGATGATATTCCGGTGAATTTGCAACGGATGGCTTCCGGAATCTATATCGTTCATTTGGTGTACACCGATAATACAATCTCGCAGAAAATCCTGAAGATGAATTAGCAGATAGCGATCCGTAGTCTCGCCTCCGGTACCATGTGCGGGCTCCTTTTCGTTCCCGTAAGATAATCAGCTTCAGGGAACATCGGACACTTACGAAACATAAAATTTATCTTTGAACAGAAAAGATATCACGAAGACTTTAAAGAAAAATCATGATTATACTTGCCGCAGCTATGGGTTTACACCATGAACTCGGACAGGAGAGCGGAGCACCCTTATGGAATTTGCCGGATGAATACAACCGGTTCAGGCAGTCCATCCGGAACCATCCGGTCATCTTCGGCCGTAAGTCATTTGATGTGGTAAAGACGCCGCTTGAAGACAGTCTCAATATCGTCATTACCCGTCAGGAAAATTATGATGGCCATGGCGCCGTAGTCGTTCATAGTTTAGACGAAGCCATTGGGGTGGCGAAAAAAGAGGGAACGGATATCTACGTAGTAGGCGGCGGTTATATTTTCGACATGGCTATAGGGCTGGCGGATCGTATGGAGATATCCGTTATTGAAGCGCGATTTCCCGATGCCAATGCATTCTTCCCCGAGTTCAGCACCGATCAATGGGAACTCATCTCATCTGAGAGGCATGAAACGGATAGCCGCCATGCTTATCCATTTGAATTTCAGATATGGCGCAGAAGAAAAATGTAGAAGATGTTTGTTCAGCATGATTTCCCAGCCGATCCTCCCGATAGAGGACTCGGCGTAGCTATTGACGTACGTCTTCTTTAAAACAGAATCGCTACGTCAGCCAGTAAAAAGAGACTGATAAAAATCGAAGTGCTATGTGAACTTATGTTCAAACAATGCGTGATGGTTCAAGACTGGCTTTCTTCCCACCAACAACGCCGAGTCCACAGCCGGCTCACAATGCTCTGGGTGGTCGAATAGGCAAGGGCTTTTCAGCCCAAATCTCTCACAGAACCGTACGTGACAGTCTCCCGTCCTACGGCTCTTGTCATTCAATCTTTATACGAGGTCAATGCCTTTGTACAGAAACAATACAGCACATTGAGAATACAAAACACCGTATCCGCCTGCGATCCGGATGACAAAGCTTAGCTGAAAGCCCTCTTCGCTTCGGGCGATAAGCCTGCACCTTACAACAGGATATCTTTAACTCCTTTAAATCAAATCCTGCTTACCGATAATATCTACTTGCTCTTTCCTCCTGCCGGCAAAGCTTTACGCTCAACGCCGGGTAGCTCACTCATGCCCCTACTTTAACGACTCACATCCGGCATCAAATATTTTGTCGCTTCTGAATTGCTGCTATGCCTTATCCTCCTTTTCCATTCTTTTTAAGTTTAGTACCTTACATACTGAAAAAATCATGTATTTAGAAACAAGAAGAAGGAATCTAATACTCTGACAAAATCTACGATGTTTAAATTTAAGATTATGGCTTACACCAAAAAAAACGGAACTAACCAAAATAGGCGTTGTTGGGGAATCAAGAAAAGCTGGTTTTGCATTATATTGGGCATTCTCACAATAGTCGTAATATTTCTCTTACTTAATCTATGGTTCAAGTGGATACCCAAAATATACATAGATAAATACGTACTCATTTTAGTCTTTACTCTTATAGGGCTTTCTCTACTGCCCTTCGCAAAAAAAATAAAGATCGCAAACCTTAATAATAAGAAATATTGGCTAAGTGTAACAGATCTTATAGACCTAAACCTAAATTTAACTCCTGATGATAATGATAAGCGTTATACAAAATTGTCTGACAAAAAAGAAGAAAATAAAAGCTGTTTTAAAAAATACCCTAAGGGTAGATAAGCTAATTAGCCCGTCAAGCTATTTTCCAAAAACCCCAATTTTCATTTTCATAGTTTACTCTCTTTTGGAGTATTGCTATCCAATAATAGTAAACACCGTTTTTAAACAAAACAATTTCATTTTTAAGGGTGAAGTTCTCAGTACCCTCACACCGCCTCCGGCCGATTATAAAACAACGCGTGACAATCTTCAGAATTTTCCATTGATTCTAGTACAGAAGGTAACGGCGCAGCATATACCTCCGGATAATCCTTCTCACCCAGAGATTCTCTGATCGGATAAGCCAGCTTCTCTACATCTGTGGAAAATTGAGAATCAATTCCCGGTTTGTTTCCCCTCGGATCAACCCGAAACCAACCCGTATCTTCCAGATATACCGCATTTAAACCATGCAGCGCGTAGCCGGATTCTACCGTTCCCTTTCTTAATACACGCTGATAGCAAAAGCCCGCAGGAATTCCCATTCCCCGCAACAGGGTGGCTAATAAGTGCGATTTGGCGAAACAGATTCCCTCCTTTTTCTGCAGTGCATCTTCAGCGCCTATCGTTATCACCTTATTGTTTGTATCAAAGGAATGTTGAATTTCATCTCTCGCCGTTTCAAAAGCCAGTTTGGCTCTTTCTCTTTTTGAGGCCGCCCTTGATTCAATCTCCCGTATCTTCTCCCGGACAAGCGGGGTGTCAAACCGGATAAAGGGAGGTATCTCTTTTAGATAATCTTGTATGTTATCTGATAAAATTTTTAACTCCATCGGATGAAAGTTTTAACAACCACAAAGCAGACTTCTAAGCAGAATTGCTGTTAAATAGCCGCGACCGCCCCTAAATTTACTTCAGAAAATGAAGCATCACAAATAATGGCTTCCTGTTTCACATCCGGATTAACCATCGCGGGGACAACGGACAGCGTAGCTTCCTTTGAAGGATCATAAACCATGGCAACATAAGGCAATTCCGTATGCTGCTTATTCATCAGTTCCACATAATTCACCCAACTCGTGCATCCCCGGAGGAATAGTTCATCCTGAAGTATTTCTTCGTTCGGAACCACCCGGTATCCCAATTCCAGGTTTATATGCATCACAGCCGGACTGGTGGACAGGCTGAATAATTTTGCCCTGGGGAATTTTGTCCGGCAAAGTTCAAACAGCGTGGTCTTAATACTTTTGGAAATTCCTATACCCCGGTAATCGGGAGCTACAATCAAACCGGACTTGGCTACATACTTCTCGTGTTCCCAAACCTCCATGCAGGAAAATCCTGCCCATGTATCATTTTCGGTATCAATAGCGATAACGGCCTGCCCGTCTTTCATCTTGTTCAGAATATATTCCGGCGTCCGGTTGGCGATACCCGTACCTCTTTTGGCAGCAGAATAGGCCATTTCGCTTGCAATGCTCTCTGCATATTTATAATCAGCAGGTGTTGCTATCCTGGTGACAATAGATTTTGTGTTGGATTCCAATGTATTCGGGATGTGATAATGTTGAAAAATAATTATAAAACAACCATGAAGAAGCAACTCCGTTACTCCTTCGCAAAACACATGTCTATATGTGCTTCGCTATCAAATCCGGTATCGTCGTGAGAAATGCTGTATTGGGTTAACCCGGTAGGACAATCTTTTAAATGCAGCAAGATTGCATCTGATAAAGTAAATAATATGGGTTAAAAACTTTTCCAATTTCAGTTCTGCTTGTGAATGTGTATAAAAAATTACTTATCTGAAATCAGGTACAAAGTTATAAGGAATTTTAAATAAAACGGATGAAATTATTTTCATGAAGTTTTTTTTACCAAAAACGAAAGCTGCCCGACCGGGAATTTGAGTAAATACGGGTTCAAACCAAACTACTGCCATCATTCCGTCAATTCCCGGGGCAAGGCGCAGGGGCATCTGTTTTTCTAATGTTAGCAGAAGGTACCTGACTGTATTGGCGCAGGAATAGTTTACTTTTGATCCTTTTTGCGAGGGAAAAAATATAGAAAGGCAGATGACCCGTTATCATGCGACAGGTAAGTAAATACTTTAGAAAGTCACCCCCCGTTTCAAAGACCGAAGAGACACATAAACCCCTGCATCGCGGCTGGATTTTGGTTGCGCTAATGGTAACGATGATGTTGGCGGCCATGGACAACACCATTGTTTCAACCGCCATCCCGCAAATTGTGGGAGACCTGGGCGGTTTTTCTTTGTTTAGCTGGGTGTTTTCAATTTACCTGCTGTTCCAAACCATCACCATTCCACTCTATGGTAAGTTAGCCGACATGTATGGCAGGAAGCCCGTGCTCATCATCGGTACCATCATTTTCCTGCTGGGCTCTGCCACCTGCGCCCTCTCCTGGAATATGTATTCCCTAATCGTTTTTCGGGGTATACAGGCGCTGGGTGCGGGCGCTATTATGGCCACGGTGAACACCCTCGCGGGCGACTTATACAACGTCCGCGAAAGGGCAAAAATCCAGGGATGGTTATCCAGCGTTTGGGGGATGTCTGCGATTGCCGGCCCTGCATTGGGTGGAGCCTTTGCAGAATATTTATCCTGGCATTGGATTTTTCTGATCAATCTCCCTGCCGGCGTGGTGTCAATCGCCCTCATCTCCGTCTTCTTACACGAAAAGAAATCGCCGGTTCCGCATAAACTTAAATTTGGCGGTTCGGCGCTCATGCTGGCAAGCAGCGCTCTGCTGATGTTTGGACTGCTGCAGGGTGGTCAGGCCTGGTCATGGGTTTCCTTAAACAGCATATTGATTTTTATCGCCTCCGTGGTTCTTATCTATTTCACCACACGGGTTGAAAAACGAAACCCCGAGCCTATTATGCCTTCATGGCTTTGGAAAAACCGGACTTTATTGGGGACAAACCTATCCCTTGTAGGCATGGGCGCTACCATGATGGCGCCGAGTATGTACCTGCCGGTCTATGCCCAATCCGTTAGCGGCGTAAGCCCGATAGCCGCCGGATTTATTCTCGCCAGCATGAGTTTTACCTGGCCGCTGTCTTCTGCTCTTTCCGGAAAATTATATTTACTCATCGGCTTTCGTAACACGGCGCTCGCGGGCATCATCCTGGCTATTGCCGGAGCGGCATTACTGCTCTTTCTGCCTTTTCCCGGCCCGGTTGAGATGCTTGTAGGCAGCCAGCTATTGTTAGGAGCCGGGTTTGGTCTGATATCTACCCCTTTACTGGTGGGTGCACAGTCAATGGTCACCTGGGAGCGGCGGGGTGTGGTCACCGGCGCCAGCATGTTTTCGCGTTACTTTGGACAAACTATCGGGACAGCGATTTTCGCAGCTATCTTTAACGCCGTACTGGTAACCAACCTGAAAAACGCTCCCGAAAATATAACCCAAAGTCTGCCGCCGGTCAACCGGGTAATTGAGATTTTGCAGGCGAAAGATACTCCGCAAAGTATTTTCTCCTTCCTTCAACAATCATTTCACTCAGCAACCCACCAGGTATATACGGGTTTATTTATTATTGCTCTAATCACGCTGGTGATTCTTTTGTTCACTCCGCCCAAATTCACCATCGTTGACGATGAATTCCCTCTGAGAACCTGATATCCCGCCGATTGTCAATTCCTATTTTGTATATTGCAATAACGCTGAATCAAAGCCACTGTATCATGCTGAAAGTTTTATGTCTCTTTCTTGGGTTCGCTTTACCTCTTTCCCTCTCCGCACAAAATAAACCCAATATTATCTTTATCCTGGCCGATGATATGGGTTATGGAGATCTGGGCTGCTATGGTCAAAAATTGATTGAAACGCCTCATATAGATCAACTGGCTGCTCGTGGAATTAAGTTCACCCGGTTTTATTCCGGTACCTCCGTTTGTGCACCCTCCCGCTCCTCCCTTCTTACCGGACAACATACGGGACATACCCCGGTCAGAGGAAACAAGGAGATTCAGCCGGAAGGACAATTTCCTCTGCCGGACTCAGCTTTCACCATCGCTGAAATGCTAAAACAGGCCGGATATGCCACGGGGGATTTCGGCAAGTGGGGATTAGGCTATCCCGGTTCGGAGGGCGTGCCGAATAAACAGGGATTTGATGTTTTTTTCGGCTATAATTGTCAGCGCGAATCACATAATTATTTCCCCGATCACCTGTGGAATAATGAAGCCCGCATCAATTACCCCAATACACCGGAAAACCAGCAGTACTATGCTCCGGATCTCATCCAACGGGAATCGCTGAAGTTTATTGAAGACAATAAAGAGCGACCTTTTTTCCTCTACCTCTCCTTTACGCTGCCCCATGCCGCATTGCAATTGCCGGCAGGAGACCGGTACCTGGAATATTACAAAAGAAAATTTAATGAACAACCAACATCCATCCCACCTCAATGGAACGGGAAGGGTTACCAGCCCCAGGCCTACCCTCATGCAGCATACGCTGCGATGGTTAGCCGCCTGGACGATTATGTGGGCGAAGTGGTTGAAAAAATACGATCCCTGGGAATAGAAAATAATACCCTTATCCTTTTTACCAGTGACAACGGACCTCATCATGAAGGAGGTAATGATCCGGCATTCTTCAACAGCTCCGGTAACTTCAGAGGAATGAAAAGAGACCTGTATGAAGGAGGAATCCGTACACCATTGATTGCCTATTGGCCGCGGGTCATCACGCAGCCCCGGGTTTCAAATCATATTGGCGCCTATTGGGATTTTATGCCCACTTTTGCCCAGATGGCTGGTTTACCTATACCATCCACTACGGACGGCATCTCCATATTACCCACTCTTGAATCCAGGGGGAAGCAGAAACAACACCGTTATTTATACTGGGAGTTTCATGAAGAAGGGGGCAGACAGGCGGTGAGGATGGGAAAATGGAAGGGCGTAAAACAACAGGTAATGAGGGACGCCAATTCCCCGATGGAATTATACAACTTAGATACAGATCCGGGAGAAACGATTGATATAGCACAGGAATATCCCCAAATAGTCAATAAGATTCAAAAAATAATGGACGACGCACATCGCGAAAATCCCGGCTTTCCTTTTCTAAAAAAATAAACAATGAAAAAAATCATTTGTTTTTTCTTCAGTTGCCTGTTCGGTTATTCTTTGCTGAGCGCCCAAACCAAACTCAACCGGGCCAATATCGTAATCATCATCTCAGACGACCATGCCTATCAAACCATCAGCGCTTACGGCAGCAACCTGATGCAAACGCCGAATATAGATCGCCTGGCAAAAGAGGGGATGATTTGCAATAAAGCCTATGTAACCAATTCCATCTGCGGGCCCAGCCGGGCCGTTTTCCTTACCGGGAAATACAGTCATGAAAATGGATTCAAAGACAATGAGACTTCCCATTTTGATGCCGGCCAGAACCTCTTCGTGAAGGAACTACAAAACAACGGATACCAGACCGCCTGGATAGGGAAATACCACCTCGGTGAAAAACCACAGGGGTTCGATTTCTGGGAAATATTTCCGGGACAGGGGCACTATTATAACCCCGATGTTATCATGATGGATGGCAGTACAAAAAGAATAGAAGGATACGCACCCAACATCGTCGAAGACCTCTCGGAAGATTGGCTGGATCGCCGTGATCCCGGTAAACCTTTCTGCCTAATCATTGGCCATAAGTCCACTCACCGTACCTGGATACCCGACACCTGCGACCTGGGTATGTTTGATGATAAGAATTTTCCCCTGCCGGATAATTTCTATGACGATTATGAGGGCCGCGCGGCAGCCAAAGTGCAGGACATGACGAGTGCCCGTACGATGTTGCCCGACTACGATTTAAAAATGTTCGCTCCCGGGCATCCCGAACCGACCGTAGATCGAATGAATGCTGCACAACGGGAAAGGTTTGACGCTTATTATCAGCCTGTTTTTGAAGATTTCAAAGCGAGAAGGCTGACCGGAAATGCGCTGACCGAGTGGAAATACCAACGATATATGAAAGATTATCTGAGCACGGCCGCGTCGCTCGATCGGAACATTGGAAGGACTTTGGATTACTTAGACAAACATCACCTCACAGATAATACCCTGGTCATGTATCTTTCTGATCAGGGGTTTTATATGGGTGAGCACGGCTGGTTCGACAAACGCTTTATGTATGAAGAGTCTTTCAGAACGCCCATGCTAATAAGGTATCCGGGGAAAATTACGCCGGGCTCATCCCTGAACGAATACGTATTGAATCTGGATATCGCACCCACCGTTCTGGCTGCAGCAGGAGTAGGTATCCCCAAAGACATGCAGGGAGAAAATATACTGCCCCTGTTAACCCGCACAAAGAAAACGGGGCGGAAGGCCATGTATTATCACTATTACGAAAACGGGGAACATTCTGTATCGCCTCACTTCGGCATCCAAACCAAAGACTTCAAACTCATCCGGTTTTACAAGAGGGTCAACAGTTGGGAATTATATGATATCCATGCAGACCCGAAAAGATATGCATAACCTGTATCATGAAGAAGGCTATAAGAATACGATAAAGAGGATGAAGTCGCAGTTACGATCGCTGATAAAAAAGTATAAGGATGAAGATGCATTGCGTTTAATGGACTTACCATAAATGACAGCGATCATCCATCCATTCAGTAATAAAAATAAATTGCATTACCTTGATAAAGAAACCAAGTATTCTGCTGATTTTTGCACTCTGCCGGCTGGCTGTTTTTAGTCAACAGGCAAAGGAGAATTTTGCATTGATACAGCCGGGCGATTCCGAAGCAGAGATCATCCGTAAGGCAGCAAATGTTACACCGTCAGAAAGGCAATTGCGGTGGCAGCAATTAGAACTGACCGCTTTCTTTCATTTTGGTATCAACACTTTTACTGATAAAGAATGGGGCGACGGCAAAGAAGATCCGGCTATCTTCCTTCCCACCGCGCTCGATGCCCAACAATGGGTGCTTACGGCAAAGAACGCCGGCATCAAACAGGTAATCATTACGGCCAAACATCATGACGGCTTCTGTTTATGGCCAACCGCCACCACTCATCATTCCGTAGCCTCCAGCCCCTGGATGAAAGGAAAGGGTGATGTGGTTAAAGAAGTGGCGGATGCCTGTCGCGCCTATGGAATAGGATTTGGTATATACCTGTCTCCCTGGGACCGCAACGCATCCGTATATGGTACGGATGCGTACAACGATTTTTTTGTTGCCCAGCTCACCGAACTGCTTACCCGGTACGGACGGGTAGATGAAGTATGGTTCGATGGCGCCAATGGAGAAGGACCCAATGGCAAAAAACAGGTATATGACTTTGAACGATGGTATAAGCTGATCAGGAACCTTCAGCCCGCAGCAACTATCGCCATTATGGGTCCGGATATACGTTGGGTGGGTACAGAAAGCGGTTACGGGAGAGAAACGGAATGGAGCGTAATACCGGCAGACAATTTAGACCCAGCCGCCATCGCTTCCGGGTCGCAGCAGGATATCACCTTTAAACCCGAAGGAGACATGACGAGTGATGACCTTGGCAGCAGGGAAAAAATCCTCAAAGCAAAGGCACTGGTATGGTATCCCGCAGAGACGGATGTATCCATTCGTCCCGGATGGTTTTATCACGCTAAAGAAGATGATAAGGTAAAGACTCCCGGAAAACTAATGGATATTTATTTCAGTTCTGTAGGTAGAAATGGAGTCTTGTTATTGAATATTCCGCCGGATAAAAGAGGCGTCATTCACGAAAATGATATCGCGAACCTGATAGAATGGAAAAAAGAAAGAGAAAAAATATTTTCGGTGAATCTCGCACACAAGGCATTCACCAATCTACACAAGCGCGACCGGTTTCTTTTTGACAAGAATTATGACACCTACTGGATTTCCCGTAAAAAAGACACAACGGCTACTATCCTCTTTAATCTGAAGAAAAAGAAAACCTTTGACGTGCTGCTTCTCCAGGAAAACATCCAGGTTGGTCAGCGAATTGAGCGTTTTGTTTTAGAATACAAGAATGGCAACCAATGGATTGAGGCCGCATCGGGTACCACTGTTGGCTATAAACGGTTAATCCGGTTTCAACCGGTTACCGCAAAAAAAGTTCGCCTCCGCATCTTGTCTTCCCGGCTCAATCCAACGCTGTCGGAATTCGGATTATACAAGCAGTAAGTTTTTATCCGACCGGATTATAACAAAGCGTCTGTTAATATGGAGCAGGTGTTGCCCGGTTCCTCCAACGGCAGATAAGACAATTTTTCCACGGTTAGCTCCACTGGTAATAATCTTATCAGCTATTTGCCGAAATGTTTTTTTACCGCCGGGAAAACCCGGGTTCCCAGTAATTCTATATTTTTCATCATGAGTTGATGCGATGGACCGCCCACGTCAATATGGGCGATATATTGGTCAATATTAAACATTTCAATCGTTCTTATTAACTTCTCCGTTACATAATCCGGATCTCCCATGTACAAAGCGCCGTTTGGCCCCATGCCTGCTTTGAAACTTTCAGGAGTATAGGCGCCCGACCAGCCTCTTTCTCTTCCAATTTTATTCATCGAGAAAGCATAGTGTGGAAAATAATCCTCTAAAACCTTTTCCTCCGATTCGGCTACAAAGGTGTGAGAGTGCACACCAATCTTCATCTTCTTTACATCATGGCCGTACTGTGCATAAGATTCTTTATAATAATTAATCAGGGGCTTAAACTGAACAGGATTTCCACCGATGATCGCAAAAACAATCGGCAATCCCAACCGGGCTGCCCGAACAACGGAAGAAGGTGTTCCGCCAACAGCAATGGAAATGGGTATTTCCCTCTCGGGTCTTGGATACATGGTTTGATTTACCATAGGAGCACGGAAGTTGCCCTTCCAATTGATCACTTCCTCGCTCCGGATCTTTAACAACAATTCCAGCTTTTCTTCAAACAGAGCCTCGTAATCGTGAAGATCATAACCA
>JACFNM010000564.1 GCA_019454915.1 Chitinophagaceae bacterium | reverse complement strand
CATAACAATACCATGAGGTTCATAAATTTCAACAACCCTTTTAAGTAGTTCAATGGCGTTAGCCATCTGGAAGCCAACGGGAAGCTTCGGATCTAACAAGCCCAATACATTGTGTACGAATTTGGTGTTCATTCTCTTTGCCACCTCCACCGATGCCCGCAAGTCTTTCAACACTTCTTGTCTTATCTCTTTATTCCTACCGGCAAAGGTCACTTCTTTAAATGCCGATGGCTCCATCGTGCCCACAAATTGCCCGAATTCCATGCCTAGCTTTTGCATCGCTACGCTGATCCTCTCCTGTTCAGTTACCGGCATGCGCCTTAACCACGTACATTCCCACGCCCGGAACCCCTGATCATACCCCCACTTCAACTGATCAACGGGATCTTTGGGCGCTGAAGGAAAAATGGTGAAATCGGGAGAAAATTTCATATTAAACGCTTTGGATGGAAGAGCTTGAGCGGTAGCCCGGGTGGCAGTTAAACCCACTCCGCTGAGCGCAGCAACCGACGACATAAAGCCATTGCGGATAAACGTCTTTCTTTTCATATTATCAAGTTTATTAACCAAATAAATGATACAGTTGTAATGAAATACATACAGTGTCTTTTTACTCCTTTAAAAAGCTGATTAGATCCGCCATCTGCTGTTGATTGATCTTTTCTGCAAAGCCTTCCGTCATAGCCGAAGCATTCAATGCCTTTAGCGTTTTAATATTCTGGCGATTGTAGGTTCGGGAAGTTCCCGGGCCCACAAGCAGCGTAACAGCGGAAGAGGATTCACTGGAGAGTATCCCCTGAACCTTTTCTCCTGACTTCGTTTCCAATTCCCATAAATCAAACCCCGCTGCAATAGATAAATTAGGCGAGAGAATGTTAGCCATAATGTCCTTCGGTAACCAGTTGCGCACACTTCCCAGATCTGGTCCATAATGGATCCCTAATTCCCCTCTCTTCTGATGGCAGGCAATACAATACTGCACAAATACCGCTTTACCTCTCCCGGTATCGCCTTTCAACCGTAAGGCTTCCTGATACGATTTAATAACTTCTTTTTCATCGTCCTGTGTAAATAACAAACGGGCCCGATTCCGGATATTTTCATCCCCATGGCTCATCAATCTCATGGTGCGCGGCCAGCCTATTGCGGTCTTTTGTATATCTCCCTTTTCTACTGCTCCCATCAGCAAGTTCATACGTGCGGTATCTTCCATGAAGGTGGACAGGGCCACTTCTCGTACCTCCGGCGTCATAAACGACCATCGGTTCAGCACAAATTCAGAGACTGCTGTTCCGGGGATCTTATCAAAAGCCTTTAATGCTTCTATTTGTAACTCCGGCAAAGATCCGGGCTCTGCTGCAGCCTCTAATAACGGGATATGCTTTTTCGACGGATCCAGTTTCACAAACCGTAACGCTTCGGCACGCCGGTCCTCCGCCTTTGTGGTATCCGAAGCAATCGCTATCGCCTTATTCACGGCACCATCCAGCAATGAACCTTTATGCAGCCCGATAACCGTAATTAAATGGTAGCACGCGCTCCTGACGGCTTTGTCCGGATGATCAAATCCTGCTTTTATAAGCATTGGTAACTCTGCCTGTAGCCCTTTCAGCGTGATGGAATCATTCCGCCCGATCCCCGCGGCTATCCCTTCCATAACGGGCGCTTCCCAGCTAAAATCTCTTCTCTGCCCTTTTTCTATAGTTCTTACAATAAGCACTCTGATCTTTTCTATTGATTCCGTTGCCGCTATCATTTCCGACAAACGTTCCGTCATGGCAGCAAAAGCAGCGTTGGCGGCATCAAATCGCCCTATTACCTCAGCTAACAACAATTCAGGTTGCAGAGACGCTGCGGATAAAGCAGCAATCTGCATCCACGGGTCTTTGATATCGTTAAACAACATCCT
>JACFNM010000563.1 GCA_019454915.1 Chitinophagaceae bacterium | reverse complement strand
CAGTCGGATTTGGATGAATTGGAAAGTCGTTGCAATCAGTCTGCATCCGAATGTCGTTTCCTGAGCCGGCCCATCATGTTGCCGCCGGTGTTTCAGTGCAATGAGGGCAATTTATGCGCCACCTGCGAAATGGTTGCCGATGCGTACAATGATTTCAAAAACCACTATCCGCAATACACGCCGGCCGTTGATGAATCGGGAGATGAGCAGCAGGGCAAAATCAATCAATTGTTCAGCCACTATATGAATCAACAGCTTGGTTTATCCAGGCAAACAATCGAGTATCTGGCATTTATGGATAGTTGCGGGCTAAGTGAGGCGGACTTAAATTGTAAGAATCTAAATCAGCTTCAAAAGCAATATAACCGGGATGTTAATCCTTATCGTTTCGAATCTTTCCTTCAATCCAATCATTTAAATTTAGATCAAAATGTAATAAGAGATTGGAATACCATCATCTCTGATGGAATGTTGAGGTGGCCACAAGAAATCCGTGATACTACCACCCGGGACTGGGTATATTTTCAGCACACGACCAGAAATTCCGCGGGAAATAAATTTTGCATTCAAAACGGTTACAGCATCGAATGGAGTTTTAGGTCTTTAAAAAATGTCTTGAAGGAAAACGATGACGTGTTTTATTTTCAGGATAACAACGTACACTTTACTGTCTCAAAAAGAGGGATTGTAAATCCAGGAATATATTTACGGGAAATCAAAGAATCTGCAGCTGAATTTCCCAGCCCGGTAGTTTTATTTTCGGGGTCAATATTATTGAACAGCGATCCGGAAATTATATACAAAAAATGGAGTACGATTAAATTGAGCGTCACTCCTGCGGATATCGCTATATACTTTGACGGGCAGTTGGTCAAGACAGTTGCTAAAACAAGTACGAGCGACACGCTCAGTCCGGAAGGTCTTTTCACCCTTGCTTTTTTCGATTATCAGGGAGCTTTGGATTGGATAAAGATGTATGATGCAGACGGAAATGTTACGGTGCATGAAGATTATAATGATCCTTCAACCCGGGCAGTTATTCATCCTTCTTTTCTCTGTCCACAACCTGGCGGTGACTGTAAAGACTTATTTACCAACTTCTTTAATCAGAAGCAGGGAACATCATATTCATACGAAGAAATCGAATCCTTATACCTTACAACCTGTGGAGAAAGGCTGGATGTGTGTGGTAGCCTCCAGTATAAAAAGGAGAATCTTATAGATGCGGTTGATGGGTACTATCTTAACAGCGTGCCGGGCCTGGTGAAGCATAAAATACAAAGTGAAGCTACCGTACTGTCAAACAATCCGGTCGAACTTTTCAGGGATGGCTTATTGCAATTGCCGGAATCACTTCAGGGGCCCGGACAATGGTATTATGGCTACCAGATAGATTTTAAAAGACTTTGTACCCAAAACGGATTTGCTATCGAGCATCGTTTTAAGTTGGGTAATCCTGAATTGTCAGGCAATCTCTTTTATACGGGACATCGGGCAGTAGAAGCTACCTTTTCTTATTATCCGGAAGGCTTGGAAGAAAACTTACCCGGCCTCTATGTAGAAAAGATAGCCCTCTATACATACGACAACGCTCCTAAATTTGATGTCCCCGGATCATGGCTGATAAAGGAAGGAGATGATTTCAGGAATATGTGGCTGGCGGTTAAAACCGTCGTCAGACCAAATAAAGTTGAGATCCATCTGAACAATCAAAAGATATGGGAGTACGATCGGGATCCGGCTATCCCGATAAATCAATATCAGAATTTCGGGCTCTATCCCCGAGGTACAAAAAGTAAATACGATTATATCAAAATTTGGGATAGTAATGATAACCTCGTTTATTATGAGGACTTCAACAACGGGCATCGGCCGGCAGTTATTAAGAGTGATTTTATTTGCGTAACCCAACAG
>JACFNM010000562.1 GCA_019454915.1 Chitinophagaceae bacterium | reverse complement strand
CAGGGGAAACCGGTTTCTAACGCTCAATTCTTTCGCTACAAAGTCCAGGGGACTGCACGACTATATTGTGAAGAAAGGAGGAGAAAATCATCCAAATGCGAAGGTCAAGTTTAAATTAGGAGACATTGTAACCACTCATATCAGTTGTGCAAACGGAGAAACAATTTTACTGCAACACGACACTAATCTACCGCGCCCTTATTCTTTGGGCTTCAGGGTGCAGGGTACTGAAGGCTTATGGATGGATGTGAATAACGGAATGTATATAGAAGGCAAAGCTGCAAAACCCCATCAGTGGGACGACGCGAAAGCCTGGCTGGAAAAGTATGATCATCCGTTATGGGCCAGGTGGAGTAAAGAATCTGCCGGCGCCGGGCACGGCGGCATGGACTTTTTCGTAATTCATGCGTTGGTAGAATCTATTAAGAGGAAAACGGCTACGCCTATTGATGTGTATGATTCCGCAGCCTGGAGCGCTATCACTCCATTGAGCGAAAGTTCTATTGAACTGGGAAATCAAACGGTTGAATTCCCTGATTTCACGGGCGGCCAATGGATGTATAAAAAGCCGACTTTCGCTTTGGGTGACGATTATTAAGGTGACCGGAAGTATACAAAAGCCGTCATTTCTACTTAATCTTCGTCAATGCCGTTCCTTTATGAGCGGCAATATGATCCGATTTGTCGCTCTTGATTTCATACTGAGGTGATTCTTTACTGGCGTGATGCGTATAGCCTTTGTACAGAAAATCAGAGGTATGCACTTTAATGATAATACCAGTTACGCGGCCGGCTTCAGAATTCCAGCTTACATGATCGCCCACTTTGAATAATTTTTCCATAAACGGTGAGATTGAGTACCTATACGTTGATTAATGATTAAGTCCGGTTCCTTTATTTTTGAAAATCCTATATTTCGCGTCAGTTTTCCGAAATGCCTGGCGAGTTTGTCTTCTTTTCTGTTTTTCTTCATTTTTTCCGATAATATCCTGTGAGCTTCCTTTTGATTCTTTTTATCAATTATGATCGTCATAACTGTAAAATTATCATTCACGTAAATTAAGGACTAATATAAGGTATTATTGTGTTGGGCTGAAATTCTCCTATCGGATTTAACATTGTTGAGCTAATGAGAAGCAAAGCGGAGCCTGCCAGCGCCGCAGACGGAGGAGTTGTTATCTCCCGCTGACACTGCGGGTTGGCGCGGAGAGAATTACTGATAGCTGTTAGCACCGAAGGTCAGACGGGGACAGGCTGGAAGCGAATTTTTTCAAAAAAACAAAGACGCAAGGTATCTGCGCTCCGATTGCCGTGCCAGCCGCCGACATACTCTTTATCCCCCCATTTCCACATTTCCCCCCATTTTCAAATCTTCAAATTTTCAAATTTTCAAATCCCCACATTTTCCACATTTCCCACATTCCCCCCATTCTCACATTCATCACATTCTTCTTCGGACCTTCGGTACAGAACTTCATAGCTTTTGTAAATGATTCTCTAAATTTAGACTACTTTTATATGACGACCATATTGCTCAACCAAACTTCAATTAATCATGCCATCGCGTAGAAAATTTATCAAGTCTGCCACCTTAGCCACAGCCGGTGTGGCAGTTGCCGGAAGCTGGAGTGCAAGCGCTAAAAGCTACTCCAGGATTATGGGATCTAACCGAAAAATAACTCTGGCTTGCATAGGTATAGGTAACCGGGGAGGAGAAATTCTGAATGAGTTCAACAAGACCGGACTGGCTAATATTGTAGCGCTCTGTGATATTGATATGGGTGCACCGCATACACAGAAGAATATGGAGACATTTTCATCAGCAAAGCGATTCCAGGACTTTCGGGAAATGTTGGATAAAGCGGGAAATGAAATAGAAGCGGTGTCTGTCGGTGTACCCGATTTTTCTCACTT
>JACFNM010000040.1 GCA_019454915.1 Chitinophagaceae bacterium | reverse complement strand
CCGCAAACCAGCATGTCTGTTGACTTCTTCAGCGCCGGTAATTTCAGCATAGCCTCCGTTTCCCACAGTACATCCTGATTCCGGAAGAAATATTGATTGTAGAGCCGGCTCAGGTTTTGCCGGGTATTATCATCCAGAAAACGATAGGAAGAAGTCTTCTCCATATCAATCCTGAAATGGAATTGCCCGGCGTGATGCGGATCTTCCAAAAGAATAACATTCGATATCAGGTTGTATAACGTAGTTTGAATGAGTCCTTCCTCTTTGTTCTTTTCCGTATCCGAAAAATAATCCCTGACCTTTTGTTGCGTGGTAAACCCGGGTTTCAGTGAATAATCCCCTTCGGGAGTCCTGTCAAGAAAGCCCGTCACCGAATCTCTTTCTTCATCGGGCAATTCATGTAGCACCGCTTCGGTAATATAGGGTTTACATAGCCGTTGAATATCCACATGAATACCCTCATCTTTCAATTCCCTTTTCGTAAGCGGAATAGCAGGAACAAAATGTCCCATAACGCCTTCTACCGATTCCTGCGGAACAGACCATATTCTGAAAAAGCCAAGGATATGGTCAATGCGGAAGGCGTCGAAATAATGACCTAAGTGATGAAATCGCCTTTTCCACCATGCATATCCATCCTCACGCATACGCTCCCAGTTGTAGGTGGGGAATCCCCAGTTTTGCCCCTTCACGGCAAAATCATCCGGGGGCGCTCCCGCCTGCATATCTGTATGAAAAAACTCCGGTTCCATCCACACGTCACAGCCATGAGGATTGACGCCAATGGGAATATCGCCTTTCAAAATAATTCCATGCTTATGCGCATAATCCCTTGCATTTTTTAACTGGGCATGAAGATGAAACTGAACGAAATAGCAGATACCTATCTCATCGAAATGGGGATGGGTTTTGTCTGATAATGCCTGAATCTTTTCGGGGTCGTAAACCGCATATTCTCCCCATTTTCGAAAATCCGCGCTCCCGTGCTTATCGCGCAAATAACAATAGGCGGCATAGGGCGTCAACCAATGCCCGTTGTCCTTCATGAACCTGATGACGGCGTTCCGCTTAAAGAATTTTCTTTTATGTACCTGGTACATCTGTTTAATAACTCCCCACTTCAGGCGCATTACCTCCTCATAGTCTAATGTTGTCAGCTCATTCAGTTTTTTCTTTTTATCGGACAGCGATTTCAATAACGGTTTCCCTTCATGTCCGGCAATCTCCTCTATGTTTAGATATAATGGATGCAGCGCAAAGGCGGAGATAGCATTGTACGGATAGGAGTCTTCCCATGTTTGGCTGGCGGTGGTGTCGTTAACCGGTAACAATTGAATCATGCGCAGACCCGTTTTCTTCGCCCAGTCTATCAGCAGGCGGAGATCGGTAAACTCGCCGACGCCCATACCCTTTGCGCTTCTCAAACTGAATACCGGGATATTGACACCCGCCCCCCGCCAGGTATTATCCAAACGCACGAAACCATCATGAGAAATCGTAAGCCTCTTCTTATCCTGATATGCGTGCAACAGGCGGTTACTGCCGTCTTCGTACCTGATGAAAGATTTTGTTTCCGCATCATACACCGCGTATTTATAGGCCACGGGCAGGTCCACATGGGAAATGTCCATAGCTGCCACCCACCAGTTCTCTTCTTTGTTCATCCATACCGGGTTGGAGATATCCCAGCTTCCCATCTCACCCGCGCTGCCCAATAAACACACGGCTTCTCCTTTTTGCAATAAGGGCGCTTTCACTTTGAAGATATGCGTTTGGTGCTGATAGGAAACCTGCCTGGCGGAAGGAGGAGCGGAAGGCAGTAAAACCCGCTGAAATGGACTGGTATAAAACACATTTTCGTACTGCCCCGCAAAATTCCAGGTATCAATTAGATACACTTCCTGCGTATCCATCTTCTTCAGCGCTATCACTTTGTGATCGTTCCACTCTTCCACGATTCTTCCCGACAAATCCCTGAAGAAATAGGCATAATGAATATTCTCCGGTAATGAAGTGTCGTCTGTATTCGATTCCAACGCATAAGTCCAGAATTCTTTATTCAGATATTCCATCGCAACAGCCTTCTCTGGGTCGCCGTCTCCCAACTGTGAAATATTTCCCGTAAGCCATAAAGACTCGCCATACAACGTGCTGTATCGTATATAAAAATAGACTTTGAGCATAGCCGGAAAGTTAATTCATTATCCTGCAAACTTAATACGGAGAGAATAAAGGTAAAGGACAAAAGGTACCGGAAGGATAATTTTTCCAGTTACTTAGTCATGAAACACAAAACCTCGCTATATTTGCCGCAAATTAATCATCAGACATGGATACTGCCAATAAAAAATCCCGCGGTCTTTACTGGCTGCTTTTCTTATTATCTCTCGTTGTATTTTTCCTGGTATATACTTTTGCGGGGAATTTTATAACAGTGACTCTTCCGTTTATTTTCTTCTTTTTCGTCAAAGCGCTTGATATCATTTAACAGGCGGTCGCTCCAATGACTGCACTTACATTTTATGAAAACAACCTGAAAGTCTGTTCGGATACCTTAAACGTTTTCCGGAAACGACTTCTGGCGTTTTCATTACTGCGGCTCCTTTCCTTTTCCGTATTCGGTCTGGCTGTTTACTCTCTCATTTCTCACCCATCGCTTCCGCTGTTGGCGTTGTCCTTCTTAGGTCTTGCTTTTTTTCTTACAATGGTAGTATTCGCACAACGGCTAAAAGAAAAAAAGACGTTTTATGAGAAACTGTTTTTTATCAACGCAAATGAAAAGGACATCCTCCAGGGAAAACCTAACCAAATGGACCCGGGGGAGCATTTCTCAGATGGAACCGGTTATGCGGAAGATTTGGATATTTTTGGCGTTCGCTCACTTTTTCATCTCCTGAACCGGTGTACCACCACCCATGGCAAGTCTTATCTGGCTAATCTCCTGCAGCATCCCCTGTTAAATCCACAAAGGATTCTCGATCAGCAGACCGCTGTGCGGGTGCTGTCTCAACAGCCCGAAACAAGACAACAGATTACGGCTCACGGACTATTGCATGAAGAAGGAAATGATAACCTTCACAGCCTTGAGGACTGGCTGAAAAGCAGTCAGCAGCTTCGTAAGAAGAAGTGGCTGCTCGTGCTGCGATGGATACTGCCGGTTTTTAACACCGGAAGTTTCATTTATTATATCGCCACTGGCAACATTTTATATATCGCCATTGGTTTTATCATAGCGTGGGGCATCAACGGCAAGTATGCCAGGTATGTGCTCAAAGAGCATTTGTCCATAGGTAAGAAGCAGGGGGTACTGAATCAATACGCCGGTATATTAAAAATCTTTGCGTCCGTTAATACACAGGATTCGGCATTACTGCATCAACTAAGCCAATCCGCTCAAAGCGCCCACCGGGAAATCCGCCTGCTGGCTAAATTATCATCCGCCTTCGATCAGCGGTTGAACCTGGTGGTTAACATTCTGCTGAACAGCCTCGCTATATATGATATCCAGTGTATTTTGGCGCTGGAAAAGTGGAAAGAAAGAAACAACAGTCGTTTTGCAGAATGGCTGGAAACAGTGGGTCGGATAGAATGTCTGAATTCCCTGGCCGGCTTCGCCTTCAATTATCCCGACTATACCTATCCCGTAGTTCAAACGGGTGAAACCATACACATAGAAGCCATTCAGTTAGCGCATCCCCTCATACCGGCATCCGTCAGGGTTCCCAATGATTTTGTATCCCGGGAAGACAATAAGATTGTATTAATAACCGGTTCCAACATGTCCGGTAAAACCACTTTTCTCCGAACATTGGGGGTTAATCTTATCCTCGGGCAGGCAGGGGCTCCAGTATGCGCGGCCAGGCTTAGCTTCTCACCGGTGGAAATCCTGACCTCCATCCGGGTAAACGATTCCCTGCAGGAAAACACGTCTTATTTTATGGCGGAGCTCAAACGGCTGCAAAAGATCATACACCGTTTAAAAGAGAAAAAACCATCCCTGGTATTGATAGATGAGATATTGAGGGGAACCAATTCTGAAGACAAAACCTACGGTTCTGAACAATTTATTTTGCAATTAGCCCAACATCATTGTTTAACATTCTTTGCCACGCATGATTTGACGCTATCCGCCCTCGAAGCAGGTCACAGCAGCCAGGTGATCAACTATTGCTTTGAAAGTATTATTGAAAACGATACCCTGCGCTTCGATTACAAATTGCGGCCCGGCGTTGCCCGCAACAAAAATGCTTCTTTCTTAATGAAGCAGATGGGCATCATTGATAAGTCGTAAATTACGCATTCAGCACAACCATTAAAGGCGAAGCAAAAATGCTCCGCCTTAATCGTTTAACCCGGTTTTGCACTATGGCAAACCTACGGCGGGTTTCCGAACTAAGAGATTAATCATTCTTTTCAAAACACCTGTTATACGTATAACAGGGCGAATACCGTCAGGGTAGAAAAGAATGCCCAGGCAATAATATACACCTGTGTAACTTCTCCTTCCAGTGTAGTAAAAAGCTTGTTCATAGACACTTTTTTTAAAGGGTTTACAATAACAGGGTCGGATTTCCTAAAATCTGGAAGTCTTCGGTGGGAGTACGGAAATAGGATATAGTTTTCAAAGCGGGTCTGTCTTATAAACGATTTAGCCGTGGGGGTATTGTGCCGGCCGGGCATCGGTTGCCGGAAAATTTGAGGCGTTTTCCACTTTTACAATGAATAAACCCGCAGAATTGAAATTTCCCCCGGTTTATTGGTTATGATCCTGTTTCGTGGCGCTCTACCCTTATAAATAAAGGGCACAAAAAAAATTAACAGTTTTTTCTGGTAATTCTTTCAAATTCAAAAACATTAACTATTTTCAATCTTTCTAAACATCTTTAACCCTTGGATAACACGGTTTCAACCTTTGCTTTACACTTTAATCTGATTTCTAAAACTTAAAACCTAGACTCGAACTATGTTTTTGATGAAAAAACAACGTACAGCGCGGACAATTCTGGTGCTGCTCGTATGCTTCGCACTTCCGTTTTCCTTATTTGCACAGCAAAGTGTAAAAGGAAAAGTGACAGACCAAAACGGTAATAACCTTCAGGGGGTAAATGTGATTGTTAAGAACACGCTTAACGGAGTTATTACCGCTGCAGACGGAACGTATTCCATTAACGTTCCATCTGCTTCGGCGACGCTCGTATTTTCTTCCGTGGGTTTCACCACGCAGGAGATAGCGATCGATGGGAAAACCACATTGAATGTTGTGCTTGCTGAAGGCTCACAACAATTAGACGAAGTGGTTGTAACAGCCATTGGTATTAAACAACAGAAAAAAAGGCTTGGTTTTACCACCCAGGAGGTAAAAACCGAGCAATTGGCCAACTCACGAACCATGAATCTCGGTTCAGCCCTTTCCGGTCAGGTAGCCGGTCTTACCGTTACCAACCCTACCGGTATGTTTCAGGGTCCTGCATTCACGCTTCGCGGAAAAAGCCCGCTGATCGTTATTGACGGTGTACCCGCAGAAACCGACTTCTTTGACGTAACGGGAGAAGACATTGAGAACATCAACGTACTGAAAGGAGTGGCTGCCTCTGCATTATATGGTTCAAGAGGTAAAAACGGGGCCATCTTAGTTACTACCAAGAACGCAAAAAAAGAGGGACTGGAAGTAAATGTAAATACCAACAACATGGTGACCGCCGGCTTTACGGTATTTCCAAAAGCCCAGAATGAATTTGGAAGCGGTTCAAACGGACAGTACGAATTCTGGGACGGAGCCGACGGAGGTATTTCCGATGGTGATATGACCTGGGGACCCAAATTAAATGCGGGCGTCAAAGTGCCTCAATGGAATAGCCCTATCCGGGATAAAGTAACCGGCGAAACCATCGAATGGTACGGCGACGTAAAAGGAACCGTTTATGATGACCGTTCCCGCTATGAGCGCGTACCCACTGATTTTGTCTTTCATGATAACCTCAGAGATTTCATGAGAACAGGCGTGGTAAGTACCAACACCTTTTCCGTAGCGTATCGTGGAGACAGAGCCCGGTATTATGCGTCCGGAAAATATGCTTACCAGCGCGGACAGGTTCCCAATACCTCATTAAATACCGGAAGTTTGAATTTCAATTCTTCCTTTGACGTGGCAAAAAACCTCACGATTGATGCCGGTCTCTCCTATAATAAAGTATATTCTCCCAACTATCCGCGTTATGGCTACAGCCCCGCCAACCACATGTACACCATCCTGATATGGATGAGTGATGACGTGAACGGTAAGGATCTGAGAGATCATATGTGGGTACCCGGACAGGAAGGCTATCGTCAGGCAAACTATAACTATGCCTGGTACAATAACCCGTATTTTGCAACCTATATGCTGGAGCAACTGCACAACAGGGACGTAATGGATATGCAACTTAAAGCCAATTGGAAAATTACCAATGATCTCATCCTCCAGCTACGCGGTAATGGTAGAAATATCTCCAGGTTCGAAACCCTTAAGAGCCCCAAGTCCTATATGAACTACGGGGATTCCAGAAACGGAGACTACAAGATTTGGAACACAGGTGTATTGAACGTGGATTTAGATGCCCTGCTGTCGTATAGTAAAGACATTACTGACGATATACAGTTTGGCATCAATGCAGGAACATCCCTGTACAGCAGAGCTTACAGGCAGGAGTACGAATCATCAGACGGTTTGATTGTACCCGGGGTTTATAGCTTAAACAACACACAGGGACCCGTTCAGGCTTCCAACAATCTTCAGGAAAAGTCCATTCGAAGCGTATATGGAGCGCTCAACCTGGATTTGTACAATGCCGTATTCCTTAGCTTCACCGCGCGTAATGACTGGTCTTCCACATTGCCGCTGAATCATAACTCTTACTTCTATCCTTCCATATCCATGAGTACCCTCGTATCGGAATATGTGAAGATGCCGGAGTTTGTAGGATATCTTAAATTATATGGTTCCTGGGCACAGGTTTCCAGCGATTTGGCGCCTTACAGTATCTATTCCACATACAATAAGGGAATTACCTATGGTTCCACCCCTTCCGTGTATTACCCGGCAGGAATTGTGAATCCTAATATATTGCCTGAAAAATCCTCCTCTTATGAAGCAGGATTATCCACAGGACTCTTTAATGACAGGCTGGTACTTGACCTGACTTACTATAATATCATTGACGAAAACCAGATCATTGACCTGCCGATTTCCGAAGCCTCCGGTTTTACGAGCCGTAAAGTGAATGGTAACGTGTACACAACTAATGGATTTGAAGTAGTAGCTGAATTCAAGGCAATCAAGAATCAGAATTTTAGCTGGAGTTTCGGGGCTAACTGGTCAAGATATGTAAAACGGATCACCAAAATCTATGGCGATCAGGCTAAATTTGGCAACCTGAAATTGAATGAAAGAACCGACAGCTACTATGCCACAAGCTGGATGAGAAGCGCTGACGGACAGCTGATCTTAGGCTCCAATGCGCTGCCTATTTTTGACCCTTTTCCGCGCAATTTTGGCCATTACGACCCTAACTGGAGAATGGGTTTCCTCAACAAATTCAACATCAAAGGATTTGATATCGGATTGGACATTGACGGCGTTTGGGGCGGAATCATGAACTCCACTACCATTGAAAAAATGTGGTGGGGTGGAAGACATCCGAATTCTACCACTTTCCGTGAGCCTGAATACACCGCAGGGCACCCCATATACGTGCCGAATGGGGTAATCGTAACGGAAGGAGAATTGACCAGAGATGTATTAGGTAATGTGATTTCAGATACCAGAAAATACACTCCTAATACTAAAGCTATAAGTTGGCAGACCTGGAGCCAGAACTATCCCTACAGAGCCAGAGTATTGGAAAGCGATGATAAAGAGTTTGCCAACACCTTCGACCGCTCTTTCTTTAAACTGAGGAGACTGGCCGTTGGCTACGAATTAGGTAATGTGGTTAAACTGGGCGATAAACTCAAAGGACTTTACGTACAGGCCTTTGGCTATAACCTTTTAATGTGGAAGAAAATCCCTTTGGTGGATCCTGACTATACCACCGGGAACGATGGCGGTTATGAAGATCCTTCGCCGAGATATCTTGGACTTTCTGTTAACTTTAAATTTTAATGGCGAAGAGGATGGTACAGACAGACAAATCAGACGTTGATTTTCGCCCCAATGATCATAGAAAACAAAATAACACACGAATGAAAAAGATTCTAATTATATATTTCGCAGTTTTTGCCGGATTAGCTTCCTGTAGAAAATTAGCGGATATTAATACTGACCCTAATAAGGTTAGAGAAACACACCCTCAGTTACAATTAACCCAAATTGAATGGGATGCTTTCCGTTATGATATCGGTACGGGTCCGTTATACGCGCAGAAGATGCTGGTACAAACGGATGGAGAAAGTAGTAGTCAGTATTACAAATGGGACAGAGCCAGTTTTACGCCCTACTCCAGATTACGCGACGTTACCAAAATGATAGAAGAGGCTGAGCGTATAGAAAGCAAGGCTTACCTTGCATTGGGTAAATTTTTCCGCGCTTTTTATTTTTTAAAGCTCACGGTCACTTTTGGAGATGTGCCTTATACGCAGGCGCTGCAGGGTGAAACCCAGGAGACTTATGAACCCCCGGTGTATGACGCCCAGAAAGAAGTATTCAAGGGAATACTGGCTGAATTGAAAGAAGCCAATGATATGCTGGCGTCCGAAAATACCATTATCGCCGGAGACATCATTCATAAGGGAGATGTGCTGAAATGGCGCAAAACCATAAACGCCCTCAGGTTAAAGGTATTAATGATGCTTTCTAAAAAAGAAAGTGACGGCGATTTGAATATCAAAACTGCCTTTGCAGAAATCGTCAACAACCAACCTCTTTTTGAAAGCATGAGCGATGACGCCCAATTGGTTTTCCTGGATCAGGAAGGTAACCGCTATCCTGAATTCAACTCGAGTGGATACGGATCGGGTATGTATATGGACTCTACCTTTATCCGCCGCTTGCAGGACAGGCAGGACCCCCGTCTTTTTATCTATTGCACCCAAACCAAGAATGCAGAAGATGGCGGGCTTGCTATTGATGATTTCGCAGCCTACGAAGGTGGAGACCCTGCGGCACCCTACGCAGAAGTGAATACGAAAGCGGCAAATGGCAAAACCTCCAAAGTAAACAACCGGTATCATAAAGATCCCACTACCGAACCCATCATCTTAATCGGGTATACGGAGCAACAACTCATCATCGCGGAAGGCATCGTGCGCGGATGGGTTGCCGGAGATGCAGAAGATTATTATAATGAAGCAGTGATGGCAGCTTTCAAATTTTATGAAACCTACGCCAAAGGATACGGCAGCTACGTAACGCCGGCTATTGCCACCGCATACCTGGCAAGGCCTATCAATAATCTCGCGGCGGCAGGTAGTGATGAAGAAAAAATCGAGAAGATTATTATGCAGCGTTACCTGAGAGCTTTTCACCAATCTCCGTGGTGGCCTTTCTTTGAACACCTGAGAACAGGATATCCTTCGTTCAGAAGACCCGCCGGAGTGAATATTCCTTTTCGCTGGATGTATCCGCAGGCAGAATATAATTACAATGCGGATAATGTGTCTTCAGCTATCAGAAGTCAGTTCGGAGAAGGGAACGATAAGATCAGTTCCCAACCCTGGTGGCTTCAGTAATATTACCATCCTATGCTCCATCCAACAGGGGTATCATAAAACTAAAAGCCGTTCCGAAAATATTTGGAACGGCTTTAAATTTTATCATTTTCAAGCCCCCTAAAAGTGATTAATTCCAACCCGGCAGTAAACCGAGCATCGCCGTCCTACCTGCTCTTCTCTTCCAATTCCAGCAGCTTTTCAAAAACCTTTTCATACTCTTTGTCCGCTCTCGCTAAGGTTTCAACGCTCTTCTGATAGTTAGATTCTGCCTGAAGAAATTTTTCCTTATCGGCATAAATATCAGGCGAAGCCAACAGGGCTTCTAACTCCTTTTTCTTTTGGGTAAGGCTATTGAGCTTTTCTTCTAACTGCTGCAGGTTCTTCTGGTATTTCTGAATCTCTTTTTTCAACTCTTTGTTGATCGCGCCATTTCCGCCTGGTTTGGATAACTGTGCCGGCTGCTGCTTTTCGTCTGCCTCTTTCTTCTCATCCTTGCTATTGTTATTCGGCGCCTGGGTTTTCACTTCGCCTGTCTCTTTTTCAGCCGCTACTCTTTTCCTTTCTTTCCACAACAACCATTCCTCGTATCCGCCGGCAAAATCTTTTATCTCAAAATTTTCTATCTCCCATATCCGGTTTGCCGCCTTCGAGATAAAATGCCGGTCGTGGCTAACCATGATCACCGTGCCTTCATACTTATTCAACGCTTCTATTAACAAATCAATAGACAGCATATCGAGGTGGTTGGTCGGCTCATCGAGAATCAGGAAATTCGCCCTGCCGATGATGGTTTTTGCCAGCGCCACCCGCGCTTTTTCTCCTCCGCTCAATACCCTTATCTTCTTGTCAACATCATCCCCGCTAAACAAGAAGCAACCCAGCAAGGCCCTGAGTTCCTGCTCCGTTTTCTGACTGCCGCAGCTCTTCATTTCCTCTAAAAGCGTGTGTTGCAGGTTCAGCGCTTCCAACTGGTGCTGCGCATAGAAACTCGCCTCCACGTTGTGTCCCCATATCCTTTCCCCATCGAACGTCTCCGTTCCGGCGATCATTCTTAACAGGGTTGATTTCCCTTTTCCGTTGGCGCCAATCAGCGCGATCTTGTCTCCCCGGTTAATTTCTGCAGAAGCATTTTCAACAATCCGGATATCGCCGAATCGTTTGCTGGCATGTTTTAGCGTACAAATAATCTTCCCCGGAATTTTATCAAGCTGAAAATTAATCCTGATTTCCGGCCGGTCCACCGATACGTCCTCAATCCTTTCCAGCTTATCCAACCGCTTAATGGCGCTTTGGGCCGCCGCAGCCTTGGTGGCTTTGGCACGGAAACGTTCTATAAACCGTTCCTGCTGCCGGATGTACTCCTGCTGGTTTTCATACGCCCTTTGCTGCAGCGTGAGGCGCATCTCCTTCTCCGTTTCGTAAAAATCAAAATCGCCGTTATAGAAATGTAATTGCTGCTGATACAATTCTACAATTTTGGTCACCATGCGGTTCAGGAAATATTTATCGTGGCTTACGATAACAACGGAGCCTTTATAGTGTACTAAGTATTTTTCCAGCCATTCTATTGAAGGTAAATCCAGGTGGTTGGTCGGCTCATCCAACAACAGTAAATCGGGTTGTTGTAAAATCATTTTAGCCAGCAGCACCCGCATGCGCCAGCCGCCGCTGAATTCTTTATAGGGTCTCTGCAAATCGGCATTCGAAAATCCCAAACCCTGCAGCACCTCCTCTGTCCGGTGGTGAATATCATAACCCCCCGCTAATTCCAGCTCATGAAGTTTGTCCGAATACTCGTGCAGCAGCGCCTCATTCTCAGAATCCTTTTCGAGTCGCTTTCCTAAAACGTCAATTTCCTTTTCTAAAGAAAGAATATGTGCGAAGGCGCCGATGGCCACCTCAAAGATAGATTCTTCGGTATCAAAACTCAGTAAATCCTGGTGAAGATAGCCAATACTCACCCCCTTCCCTCTTTCTACACTGCCCGAAGAGGAATGGTATTCGCCAATCAATACTTTTAATAGGGTAGATTTTCCGGTGCCATTAAACCCTATCAGCCCGATCCTTTCTCCGGGCTGTATGTGCCAGGTAGCGTCTCTTACAATCGTTCTCGCACCAAATTCAAAAGTCACATCCTGCAATCCCGCCAGCATGATCTCAAATAAACTTTTTATTGCACGGAATCTTTACCGGTTGTACTGCTATTTTCTACAGTATCAGCCGGCGCTTCCTGCTTTTCTTCGGTAATATTATACTTCCCTTCTATAAAGGATAAATAATTCTGCACCCGGTAAGTCTGCTCTATCTCGCCATACAAAGACCGCTGTTTATTACTAAGCGCATCCGGATTCTGCAGGTGTTGCATCATCTCGTCCACGGTCATACTTCCCAGCGCCGCATAATACCTCAATTGCTGGTCAATATCTTTATTAATATCCTTTCTAACCCGATCGCCCAATTCCTTATGCTCTGCCTCATAGGCTGCTTCCATCACGGAGATAGCAACAATATTATGTTGATTGCTTCTGCTCACCATCGCATAGGGCATGTTCACCGTATTGATTCCCTTCTCCATCTTGTCCAGGAGGTTCCTGGCTTCTTCTTTCTTACCTTCCTTCGCCAGACTCTCCGCTACATTTGCAAAGGCCTGCCGGATGGTTAATAAATGACGACGATTTTCTTCATCAAAATATACCCCGGGTGTACCGGCATTTCCAAAAGAAAATTTATTCATCATATTTTCATAAGCCACATCCGTGTTCACAATCGCTCCCGCATTTTGATTAGGCATTACCGGAACGAGGCGATAGCTCAATCCGTCTGATCTCAGATACTGTGAAAACCCAAGCTCACTAAACGGCGCGGTGAAGTAAATCGGGCGATCCCAATTGTTAGCAGCAATCACATTCAATACCGCCAAATCATTTTTCATCAACGCGGTTTTCCGCTCCGGCAGATCGAATCTCAACTCACTTACCAATACGTCATTCGCATTCACCGTTCCATTCTGCCTCACTTTTGCACTGTCCACCGGTACGCTGAATTTTCTTACCGGGAAAGTATTAAACACATTATCTGCCCCGTACCTGACTGTATAAGTGGGGTCATCACTGCCAATTATTTTGGTCAGTACATCGCTCAGATATACATACTGGTTTTGCGGGATATTCGACTTGGCTTCATAATATACCACGTTCCGCTTATCTCCCTCTGTTTTATCCGGTCCCCATAAAAGCGCTATCGGATCGCTGTCATTTATTTTATACCGCATCTGGTTAATATACCAGTCAATGCCCAACAGGCTATAATTCACCACCCGGATGTCACGCCGTATCCCCTCCACTTCCTGCGCATACCATAGCGGATAAGTATCATTATCTCCGAAAGTAAACAGGATGGCATTGGGGGCACAACTCTCCAGGTAATCCTTCGCTAAATCCCTCGCCAGTTCTTTCTTACTCCTGTCATGGTCGTCCCACTCCTGGAAGCCCATAATCACCGGAACGGCCAGCATACAGACAACAGCCGCTACATAACCGGCCATACGCCCCTTCATCACCTTCTGAAACCATTGCTTCACCATCATCAAGCCGATACCAATCCATATAGCAAAAGCATAGTAGGAACCGGCAAAAGCATAGTCACGTTCACGGGGCTGCGGCCCGGCCGCATTCAGATAAAATACGATCGCCAGACCGGTGAAGAAAAACAATAGAAAGCTTACAAAAAAATCTTCCTTATGATGACGATAATGATACAGGATACCTATAATCCCCAACAGGAAGGGTAAGCCAAATAAAGTATTATGCGCCTTATTGTGTTTAATACTATCCGGTATCTTTGCCTGATCACCCAAAAACAGATTATCAATAAAGGATATCCCCGTTAGCGTGTTGCCATCGCGAACATTGCCCGTTCCCTGCAAATCGTTTTGTTTTCCTATAAAATTCCAGCCCACATAACGCAGATACATCCAGCCGATTTGGTAGCCGATTGCCCACCGGACATTATCCACATAAGTTGGCTTATCCTCTCTGTCGAGTCCTAACCAACTCCGGTAATAGTCGGCGTGTCCCTGGTCATTACTGGCATCCCATACCCGAGGCAGAAACATCATATCGGCATCGTCATACACGTACTCGAAGTTCCGGCCTATATTAATATATTTCTTATCTCCCTTCTGCCAGCGATAGCCTTTTTCCTTTGTCATGGGTGTTCCGTCAGTGTTTCTCATCACATCTGCGGCGAAAGTCTGACCGTAAATCAACGGGAAATCTCCATATTGCTCTCTTCCCAGATACCCAACCAGGCTCATCGGGTTATCCACGTTATACATGTCTATGGCGGGATTAGCCGCTGACCGGATTAAGGTGGTGAGGTAAGTGGAATATCCCAAAAGGATAAACGCAAAGCACCACAGCCCCAATTTCAGCATGCTCAGTATTTTTAACCGGCTATGATAGGCGGCATACACTACCAGGGCGGTACCCGCTACAAAAAGAATAAACGTAAAGAAGGACGTAATAAAGGGGAATGAAAAGAGGAATATAAACACAGAAAGCCAAATGGCAAACAACGTAAAATTGTTGATCAAATGGTCTGCCTTGCGAATACCAATTGCGATCATCAAACCGAGTAAAATAAAATAGGTGGCAAAACCGCTAAAAAACGGCAGCCCGAAACCATTGACAAACCAGCGATCAAATATACCCGAGCCGGTGATGGTGTACTGGATAACAAACTTTTGCACAAACCCGGTGATGATACATCCTACAACAAACGCCCAAAAAATTCCCCAGGGGGTTGTCTTATAGCGACGGAAATAATAGATGAGCACTATCGCGGGAATAGTAAGCAGATTGAGCAGGTGAATACCTATAGATAATCCGATAACATAAAACAACAGCACAATCCAGCGGTCGGCGCCCGGCTCTTCCGCGATATGTTCCCACTTCAACATCATCCAAAACACCAGGGCGGTCAGGAATGAAGAGAATGCATACACTTCACCTTCCACGGCGCTGAACCAAAACGAATCGCTGAACATAAAAGCCAATGCGCCTACCGCGCCGGCAGCCATTACCGTAAACAATTGTTCTCCCGTTAAGGCGCTATTTGTTTTCTGATATATTTTTCTGGCAAAATGGGTAATGGTCCAGAAGAGAAATAATATCGTGAAACTGCTGGCCAAAGCGCTCATGATATTTACGGCTTTAGCGGCGGTTAACGGGTTGTCTCCAAACAATACGATAAAGATTCTTCCGAGAACCACAAATAAAGGCGCTCCGGGCGGGTGAGGAATCTGAAGTTTAAAACAACTGCTGACAAATTCGCCGCAATCCCAAAGACTTCCTCCGGCCTCCGCTGTCAAAACATATACAATAGTAGCGATCAGCCAGACAGCCCAACCCGTGATGTTATTAACCTTATTGAAATTCATATACGTAGCGTCTTTTATAAGATTGGCAAACCTACACGAAATTTAATAAGCTACAAAGACTCCATTTGACTTATTTGGCAAACTGCTGCGTCGGCCGAATACCGGGAATTGGGCGCCGTTTTATTCAAATTTTGTTAAAACAATTAACAGCTTGAAAATATTTGCATCATTGTTTCATTTTTTATTACTTTAGCGCCTAATAGTTTTACAGGCATGACAGCTTTTAACGCCCTCTACTCCACTATCCGAACATCCTTTTTATCGCCTGGTTTCTTATCTTTTGGCGGGAACGGGCTTTATTTACCTGATACCTCCAGGTTGAAATCTCTCCTTACAAAAATTTTCCTTATTCTCCTCCCGGTCGCCCTCACAGGCATCCACCGGCTTCATGGACAAGAAAGGCTCCCCATCTCCAATCCTAAAAAGGCAGGCTCCCCGTCAGCCACCGTTTCGCTATACGGTAGAATCACGGAAGCGTCTTCAGGGCAACCGGTGGCCGGCGCTTCGGTTAACCTGCCCGACGTAAAAAAAGGAGCCATCACCAATTCTGATGGCGAATACCTGATTCGCAACCTCGCTGCCGGCAACTATTGGATTGAAATATCTTCCGTAGGCTACCAAAGCATTTCAGAACGCATCACCCTGACGGCGGATCTGCAGCTTGATTTTTCCTTACAACCTTCCATCCTGGAAAATGAACCGATTACCATAACCGGCGTATCCGTTGCCACAAGAATCAGAAGAACGCCCGCTCCTGTTGTGGCGTTGAACAGAAAAGAGCTGACGTCGGCAGTCAGCACAAACCTGATGGACGCCTTAAGCAGGGAGCCGGGTATATCTCAAATTTCCACGGGACCGTCTATTTCTAAACCCGTAATCCGGGGACTGGGCTATAACCGGGTGGTGGTGCTTAACGACGGTATCCGGCAGGAAGGACAACAATGGGGAGACGAGCACGGAATTGAAATTGATGAATACAGCGTGCAGCGGGTTGAAATCTTAAAGGGTCCCGCTTCGCTCATTTATGGAAGCGATGCCCTGGCAGGCGTCATCAATGTACTGACTAATCTGCCGGCGCCTGAAAATACCATCAAAGGAAGCATTATTGGAAATTATCAAAGTAATAATCGTCTGCGGGGCCTGGGAGCAAATCTATCCGGCAACCAGGGGCATATCAACTGGAATCTTTACGGTTCCCTGAAAACTGCCGGAGATTATTCAAATAAATATGATGGAAAGGTTTTCAATTCCAGGTTCCGGGAGAAAAATTTCGGCGGCTATATCGGGTATAACGGAAGCCGTGGATTTAGTCATCTCCTGTTCAGCAATTTTCATCAGTCGTTGGGCTTAGTAAGCGGAACGCGGGACAGCCTGAGTGGAAAATTCACCCATAGCCTTATTGAAAACGGAGTTGAAATCAATCAAATTGCCGGAGAGAAGGAACTAAAAGAAAGGACTCCGGCCATTCCCTACCAGGATATCCATCACGTCAAAATAGCTTTAGAAAACCGGCTGAATGCCGGAGGGGGGAAATTAGACCTCAACATGGGTTATCAATTAAACAATAGAAAGGAGTTTGGCGAGGTGATAACACCCAATGAACCCGACCTGTATTTTAATCTTACCACTTTTACATATCGGGCACAGTATCACTTTGCTGAATGGTCCGGATGGCAGATAACGCTCGGCGTGAACGGCATGCAGCAAAGCAACAGCAACAAAGCCGAGGAGGCACTGATTCCCGCTTATTCGCTTTTTGACTTCGGCAATTATATTTATGCGCGAAAAAACTACGACCGGTTTACGATTAGCGGCGGCATCAGGATGGATTACAGGCGCCTGGACGCTAAGGAATTGTCGGAAGATAATGAAACCCGGTTTCAGGCATTTAACCGGTCGTTCAGCAATCTTTCGGGCAGCGCCGGAATCAGCTATGAATTAACGCCTGCCACTACACTGAAATTAAATATCGCCAGGGGCTTCCGCGCTCCTTCTATGGCGGAACTGGCGGCTAACGGCGCACATGAAGGCACCAACCGGTACGAATACGGCGACCAAAATCTGCGATCCGAATCCAGTCTGCAACTGGATCAGGGTATTGATATCCAGACATCACACCTGTCATTGAACGCTTCCGGCTTTGTCAACTTTATTGATAATTTTATTTTTTACAGAAAACTTGAAAGCATTTCCGGCGGCGATTCTGTTATCGTCTCGGACCACGGCGACCTGATGGCTTTTCAATATACCCAGGCTAAGACATTACTCTACGGAGCGGAATGTAACCTGGATATTCATCCGCATCCATTAGACTGGCTGCATTTTGAAAACACGTTTTCCTTCGTCCGGGGCGTTTTTACAAAACCCATCGAAAACGTAAAGAATCTTCCGCTTATTCCCGCAGCCCGATGGATCACCCAATTGAGAGGTGAGTTTTTGAAGAAAGGAAAAGCCGTCAGGAATTTGACGTTGAGCCTCGACCTGGATAATACCTTCTCCCAAAAACACGCGTTCACCGCCTACGCTACTGAGACGCCGACCAACGGATATGCACTGCTCAATTTTGGAACAAGCGCCAGCGTTGTGAAAAACAATAAGGAACTGTTTACGTTTTATTTTACGGTCAATAACCTGGCCGACGTTGCGTATCAAAATCACCTGAGCAGGTTGAAATACACAGACATCAACTATGCTACCGGAAGAACTGGCGTTTACAATATGGGCAGGAATTTCAGTTTCAAAATCAACATCCCTCTCTCTTTTGATTTGAAAGCCGGGAAGATGTAGTGACGACGGATTTATCTATTATTTCCCGCAGATGGCGCAGAGTGACCCAGAATATTGGTGAGTCGTCTGACCTGCGGTACTGACGGCGTTCTTTCCGGGGTCTCACCTTTGCACAACCTTTACGATGAAAACCCCGTCTCGATGGAAACGGCGGATAAAGTGAAATCTCCCGAAAAATATTTTCTCTCGATGCACTTATAGTGCATTGAATAAGTAGAACTTTGAATGGATAATTTATTTTTACACTACAAATTTTTTACAAATGAAAAATCGTAAACTTAGCAGACTAAGCTTTGATGATGCTCAAATATTGAGCAGGGAA
>JACFNM010000561.1:1254-1923 GCA_019454915.1 Chitinophagaceae bacterium | reverse complement strand
GGCCGACCATATAATTGATATTGGGCCGGAGGGTGGAGATGGCGGCGGGAAAATATTATTTGAAGGCACGCCGGAAGAACTGGTTAAGGTAAAAGAAAGCTATACCGGCTATTATCTGAAGGATGAATTGGATATTCATCAAAAATATCAAATCCCTTGATGTATGGAACGAATAATTATTGATATGGACGAGGTTATGGCTGATACGATGGGTGGTATGTTTACCTGGTATAAGGAGCGCTTCATCCTGCCCCTGGATTATGAAAAAATGAAAGGCTCCTGGATGCTGGGTATACCTGAAGCGCATAAAACCATGGTCCGGGAGCAACTGTACAGTGTGGGCTTCTTCCGGCACCTGCCGGTAATGAAGGACTGCGTGGAGGTGATGGAGGAACTGAATAAACAATACGAGGTATTCATCGTTTCAGCCGCTACGGAATTTCCTAATTCGCTGAAAGATAAATTGGAATGGCTGGAGGAGCATTTCCCATTTCTGACATGGCGGCAACTGGTTCTCTGTGGCGATAAGCGAATGATTGCCGGTGATTATATGATTGACGACCATGTCCGCAACCTGGTTCATTTTAAAGGGAAACCTTATCTTTATAGCACGATTTTAAATAAAGATGAAACAGGTTATGAACGGTTGAACAATTGGAGGGAAATCGC
>JACFNM010000561.1:0-1244 GCA_019454915.1 Chitinophagaceae bacterium | reverse complement strand
GACAGATTTTTATAGTGTTTTGTTCCGGTTTATTTACAAACGTTATTCACTGAATAGAGAATTTAGTAGAGATGGATTTATTTGACATGCATAGTTTGCCGAACTGGGAAGATCACCGGATGCTTCAGCGACACCTGCGGGAAGACGGTTGGAAAGAAGAGGCACAGATGAAGGCGGCAAGAGAATTATATAATAAATGGAGAGAAATATTTCTATATGTGGAGTCCTATTGTGACACCCTGCAAAATATTTCAGATTATGAGTATACAGATAAGAATAAAGAACTTATCGGGCAGAATCTTTTTATTGTGGCACCCAAAATTATAGGGGCTGCGGGCACCGGGCATTATATACTCAAAATGGAAAATGCGGCGATTATCCGCAGAAACTGCTGTGAGTTGTTGGACCAGATCCGTTTTACCACAGCGGTAGGTGCAGGTGAAAGAAAGTATGCAAACGTTATCGAACGGGAAATGGATATTTTCCGCGGATTATTCAAAGAATGGGTAAGGACTTTCGTAAAAGACGGATACACAGACGACTGGGGATTGTATATTTGAATGTACGTCCCAACTATTTGTTGTTGATAAAAGAACTTAATTGATTAAAGCGTATAGTTCATTTTCCCTGAAACCTAAAAATTTAACATGAAAAGAATCGTATTCACTTTATTGGCCGGATTGATACTCCAATCGGTTGTCGCTCAAAAAAATACTGCCCTTACTATTGCCACTTATAATCTCCGTTTTAATAATCCCAACGACGGGATAAACGCGTGGCCAAACCGGAAGGAAGACGTAAAAGCGTTAATCCGCTTCCATGACTTTGATATTTTCGGCACCCAAGAAGGATTAATCGACCAAATCAGGGACCTGGCAGAGATGAGTGAATACGCTTATACCGGTAAAGGCAGAGATGACGGAAAGGAAGCCGGAGAACATTCTGCGATCTTTTATAAGAAAGACAGGTTTAAACTCCTTGCATCCGGGGATTTTTGGTTAAGTGAAACGCCGGATGTTCCGGGCAAAGGGTGGGATGCCAAATGCTGTAACAGGATTTGCTCCTGGGGCAAATTCAAAGATTTGCGCACCAAAAAGCAGTTTTATTTTTTCTGCGTCCATTTTGACCACCAGGGAGTCGTAGCCCGTGAAGAGTCCGGAAAATTAATGGTGAAAAAGATTAAGGAAATTGCCGGTAACAGCCCGGTAATCAGTGTGGGTGATTTTAACTCTACGCCCGAAACC
>JACFNM010000560.1 GCA_019454915.1 Chitinophagaceae bacterium | reverse complement strand
TCAAAGGAATTAACAACGATGAGTATGATGATAATGGGTAAAGGTTTCAGCGCTTTCCGGAGATAAAGGAAGAGCAGCCCAAGTACCAACACCGCGAACAGAAGCGCTTTGAAAACACTTGACATATACATGCTTTTCCGCTCCGCCTTCAGCGCATTGACGATGATACTTCCCATCTGGTTGCCCTGTTGTGCATTGTCTGATGCGATTAACTGGGCATCAAAAGCCGTTCTGAAATCATTGAAGAAATAGACGAGCAGAATAATGACAAACAATCCGCCTAAGGCGTACAGGATTTTCTTAAAATTTGCCTGAAGCAATTCTTTTCCTTTTTCGGAGAAGAAAATCTCCTGTAATCCCATAACGGCAAGCAGGCAAAGCAGAAATTGTGGTATAATAAGTGCACTGCTGGGCGCTCTGAATTTATTATAGAGTGGTAAATAGTCAAGCAGGAAGGAATTAAACGTATAAAAATTACCTCCCCAGGATATAAAAACGAAAAAGGTAGTTGCTGCGGCTATCCACCATTTAATAGGATTTTTTAACACCACCATTGCTATAATAGCCAGGAAACAAATGATGGCGCCATAATAATAAGTACCTCCTGAGCCTTCACGCATGCCCCCCCAGTATCTGGGCAGGGAAGCGGCAATCTGTACCGCCTGGCTTTCGGGTATGCTTCTGTCCGTTAATTCCTGAACCAGTTTTGAGTCTTCATCAAAATGCCTCATAGAACTTTCGCCATAAAGATCCGGCATCAGGACTGTCAGGATTTCGCTGACACCAATGCTGTAAGAAAAGGCATAGTCTTTGTCTAATCCCGTTGTTGCTACCTTCTGTATGTTTTCACCGGAGATATCAAGAGTTTTTCCGCCCCTCATTGTGTATTTCGCATATTCGGCCGTGGTCATAAGCACAATAGCAGAGTTAGCGATAGAAGTGACCCCCGCAAGTACCAATAGCGCTATGGATATACCCATATGCTTCCACTCTTTGGATTTTACGAAATGAACCAGATAACCTAAAGAGATAATGCCCACCGCTATCGCAAAATAGTAAGTCATTTGAGGATGGTTAAAAGCAACCTCCCAGGTGCCGGCGATAACGGCGATGATTAGTCCTAACCAGTATTTTTTATGATAGATGAGCAGGATACCGCTTAGCAGGGCGGGCATGTAGGCTATGGTAAGCATCTTGGTATCGTGTCCTGCGGCAATGATGATGGCATTATAAGTGCCGTAAGCGAAAGCGAGGCTGCCTAAGATACCAATAATAGGACGGATTTTAAGCGTGCAGCATAGCAGGTAAAAACTGATACAGGCTAAAAAGAAAAAGCCCGCGGGCTTGGGTAAACCGAGCGTAAAGATGGCGTGAAGATTTGGCAAAAACGTAGTGGCGCCCAGGGCTATCTGGTAGTTGGGCATTCCGCTAAAAAGATGTGTATTCCATAAGGGGAAGTGACCATTTTGTTCTTTATACTCAAAAGAATTTTGCGCCATACCCTTCCAGTGCATGATATCGGACTGATACAGGACTTTCCCCTGAAATGCAGGACTGCAGTATATAATGGCAACTACCAGGAAAATACCTATGGCAATGAGGTGCGGAACAAAGGCCTTAAAATTCAGATTTTTCAAACCGTTATTTTTAAGCTGCCAAATTAACGCTATTTTTATTTTTTTCTTTAGTTTTAACAGCTTTGGTTTGATTTAATAGGAAACGAGTATTGCTAATGTAAACTGGATGTCGAATATTCATTATAAAGATTGCCCGGTCTGCGGATCGGATAACATAGACCATGTTTTTTTTGTTAAAGATTATACGGTAAGTGGACAAGAATTTGAAGTAGCGCATTGTAATTCCTGTACGGCAAGGTTTACACAGGATATACCGGATGAGGCAGGGATAGGGGTATTCTATAATT
>JACFNM010000039.1 GCA_019454915.1 Chitinophagaceae bacterium | reverse complement strand
TCCCGGCCAAAGACAGTATACTGGGCTGAAGTCACCAGGTCCTGAAGCACTTCCCGCTGAGAAGCAACCGGATGCTCTACCCAGGCTTCTATACGCCAAAGCCGCATCCTGGCAAGTTGTGATATGGTAGAACTTAAAATCCCCATGTCGAATGGTCAAAATAAAACTTTTGGTCTAATTAATAAAGGACAATCGGCCCTGCCGGATAATTGAATCGGAAGAATATCAATAGGATTGAATTCACGGGAGAAAGCCGGTCACGCCTTCTTTATGTTATGGTTCTAATCTGCCTGTCTATTATTCATTCTCTTCGGATGGATAGCTGCTCATGGCCTTAATAGCCTCCTCATGCAGATAATCCTTGCGCTTTAACTCAAAATTTCTGCCAAGATATAACCTTCGCACCTGATCGTCAAGAGCTAATTCCTCAGCCGTACCGTGTTTGAAGATTTTTCCGTCAATCAGCAGGTAGGCCCGGTCGCAGATGGAAAGCGTTTCATTTACATTATGGTCTGTTATCAATATGCCGATATTCTTGTACTTCAAACGGGCAACCACCGACTGGATATCCTCAACGGCTATGGGATCCACCCCGGCAAAGGGTTCGTCCAGTAAGATAAATTTGGGATCCACGGCCAAAGCCCTCGCTATCTCAGTTCTCCTTCTTTCCCCTCCGCTCAATGAATCTCCGTTATTTTTTCGTACATGGTGCAGATGAAACTCATCCAATAAGGATTCCAGTTTCTGCTTTTGTTCCGACTTACTCAAACCCGAGACTTCAAGAACCGCAGCAATATTATCCTCAACGCTTAACTTCCGGAATACGGAAGCCTCCTGTGGCAGATAGCCGATACCCATCTTGGCCCTCTTGTACATCGGTAACCGGGTTATGTCCTGATCATCCAGAAATACCGAACCTTCATCCGGCTTTATCAGACCCACCACCATATAAAAAGTGGTGGTTTTACCGGCGCCATTGGGACCCAACAATCCAACAATTTCGCCCTGTTTAACATCCACGGAAACCTGGTTTACTACCTTACGGCTGCCGTATTCCTTCACTAAATTGTTGGTATGAATGGTTACGCTCAAAATATCTGCTTTATCAACAAAAATACAGGATACCATTTAATTGGTTGTTGTTCCCGCCAATTCTTTAACCTGTATTTATTTTTTTCCGGCAACCGACGTCTTTCACCGTTCTTATTTTCCGCCCGGCCTTCTATGCCAACAGTTTTGTTTCAGAAATGACCGCTTTAAACTATGTTTGCAGATTATTTCTATTTTGTACCGTTTGCACGATGAAAGTTACGGAACACCTGCGCGAGGCCAAAGAAACATTGATATCTTTTGAAATATTACCTCCTTTAAAGGGGAGAACCATTAATTCCATCTACGAGCACCTTGACCCACTAATGGAGTTCAAACCTTCTTTCATTAATGTCACTTATCACCGGGCTGAACACATATTCAAAAAAAAGGCGGATAACAGTTTCGAAAAAGTGGAGGTGAGAAAGCGTCCGGGCACCGTTGGCATCTGTGCGGCCATTATGAACCATTATAAGGTTGATGCCGTACCGCATCTTATATGTGGCGGATTTACGGTGCGGGAAACGGAAGATGCGCTTATAGACCTTTATTTCCTGGGTATAGATAATGTATTGCTGTTACGCGGAGACGCCGCCAAAAACGAATCTTATTTTGAGCCGGAACCCGACGGACACCGATACGCGATTGATCTGCTGAAACAAACCGTCAATCTAAACAATGGCATTTACCTGGAAGAAAGCATCCGGAATGGCTTCAGAACTAATTTTTGTATAGGCGTAGCGGGATACCCCGAAAAGCACTTTGAATCGCCCAATACCACCACAGACATGCAGCATCTGAAGGCTAAGATAGACGCCGGGGCCGACTATATTGTTACCCAAATGTTTTTCGATAATCAGAAGTATTTTGACTTCGTAAAGAATTGTCGCACCCACGACATTCATGTACCTGTCATTCCGGGACTGAAACCCGTTTCTTCCATTAAGCAGTTGAGCGTCATACCACGCACCTTTCATGTGGATATCCCGGCTGAACTGAGCTCCGAGATATTAAAGTGTAAATCAGACGCTGACGTGGAAGTAGTGGGTACCGAATGGTTAAAACAACAATCTATTGAACTGAAAAAAGCGGGCGTTCCCGTTCTGCACTACTACACGCTCGGGAAGCCAAAGATTATTGAAAATGTAGTGAAGGCGATCCTTTAAGTTCCCTTTCTCCAAAAAGATTTTCGCATTCTCAACCACCCGTCAGTCTATCCGCTCTGACCCGAAATAGGTATGCAATACATGAGGCAACAAAATAAAATCCTCCCGTTGATTGTTTTCGAGGAGGCAGGCAACAATACGGGGTAAGGCAAGTGAACTACCGTTTAGCGTGTGTACCAAATGATTTTTCCCTTTCTGATCTTTAAACCGGATCCTGGCGCGGTTTGCCTGGTAGGTTTCAAAATTACTCACGGAACTCACCTCTAACCAGCGTTTCTGGGCAGCGCTATATACTTCAAAATCATAGGTGAGCGCCGAAGTAAAACTCATATCTCCGCCGCACAGCATCACGATGCGATAAGGCAGTTCCAGGGTAACCAGCAGTTTTTCTACATGCGCCACCATTTCTTCCAATACCTCATAACTCTTTTCAGGATGGCACAATTGCACAACCTCCACTTTTTCAAACTGATGAACCCGGTTTAACCCGCGAACGTCTTTTCCAAAGCTTCCGGCCTCCCGCCTGAAACAGGGAGAATACGCGGTCATTTTTACGGGTAAGTCTTCTTCTCTGATAATCTCATCCCGAAAAATGTTGGTCACCGGGACTTCTGCGGTGGGTATGAGGTAAAAGTTATCTGCCGGCATAAAATACATCTGGCCTTCTTTATCGGGCAACTGACCCGTTCCATAAGCTGAAGCCTCATTGACCATAAAGGGCGGTAAATATTCGGTATAGCCCGCCTCAATATTATAATCCAGAAAATATTGTACCAGGGCCCGCTGCAACCGTGCCCCCTTTCCTTTATACAGTGGAAACCCGCTTCCTGTGATTTTAGCGCCCGTTTCGAAGTCTATCAGTCCAAATTTTTTGATTAAATCCCAATGAGGAAGGGCGTCGTCCGATAAATCCGGTTTGCTTCCCCCCTGGCGCACAACTACATTTTCTTCAGGAGTCTTTCCCGGGGGAACTTTTTCCGCTGGCAGATTGGGCAATTTGACCAGCTCTCCCTGCAACTGTTTTTCAGTGTCAGCCATGTTTTCACTTAACTCCGCAATCCGGGACTTCTGTTCCGTTACTGCTTTTTTTGCTTTTTCCGCCTCCTCCCGTAGCCCTTTTGCGAGAAACTGCCCTATTGATTTTGATTGCGTGTTGACGAAAGCCTGTAACTCTTCCAGTTCTATCTGCAAAGATTTTCTCTTGTCATCCAGCATGATAAACCAATTCCGGATTGGGAAAGTTTTTCACCAGGAGCTTTTCCTTTACACGGGCTATATCCTGTCTGATGATATTTAATTGTAACATATCGGGCCGTTTCCGGCAAAGGTAAATGAAGGAGCAAAAGAACCAAGCAGATCATTTATTCTTCAAAAAGCATCCCTTTTCCTTCAGAAAAAACACGGACCAGAATTGGGAGGTTATTCTCCCAATACCTGCTTTAACATTTCTATTACCCGTGGATATTCATATCCCCTGTGCACCAGGTAGTCCTGCAACTTCTTTTTTTTAACCGGCACAGATTCTTTATGTCCTTTCATCAGCTCCCATCTCGACAGAATCAGCTTTTCAAGTGTTTTATTATAATCCTCGTCTTCAATTTGAGCCAGGGCTTTTTTGATACAATAGGCGCTCACTTGTTTTTGTTTCAGGGCATATTCTATTTTCATCCTGCCCCATTGTTTTATTCTGAATTTTCCACCCGCAAATTGTATAGCAAATCGTTCTTCATTAAGATAGCCTTCTTCAATAAGTGTGGAAAGAATCAGTTCAGCTTCTCTTTTATAAACACCCCATCCATATAGTTTTTGCATGACCTCAGTGTGGCAGCGCTCCTGATAAGCGCAATAATGCCTCAGTTTTTGCAAGGCCTGCTCAGGAGAAATTCGTTTCGATAAAGACATTATTCAAAATAAAGAAATTCTTGTGTTACCGGCGAAATCTCCGGTATAGGGTTTCAGATATAATTCAAAAAATAAAGGTAGTTTTATCGGCTTAATTCTATATTTGCCATAATCACAACTTAGCCGATTTATGAAATTTATTGTTTCTTCATCTGCATTATTGAAGCAGCTTCAACAGATCAGTGGTGTTATCAGTGCCAATACCGTTTTGCCCATTCTGGAAGATTTTTTGTTTGAAATTGAGAAAAACAAGCTTACGGTCGTGGCCACTGACCTCGAAACGGTAATGAAAATACGGCTTGATATTGAGGCTCGTGATACCGGCAGGATTTGCATTCCCGCCAAAATCCTGATTGACTCACTGAAGAATCTTCCGGACCAGCCGCTCACATTTGATATAGACAAAAATTTTGGCGTTGAAATTACCAGTGATAACGGTAAATACAAAGTGATGGGAGAAAATCCTGATAATTTTCCCAAGGAACCCGAGGCCAGCGATACGAACGCCTTCACCATGCCCTCTTCCACTCTGGTGAAAGGTATCAACAAGACGTTGTTTGCAGTAAGTAATGATGACTTGCGCCCGGCGATGACCGGCGTCTTCTTTGAATTAGATACTAAAGGGATCACTTTTGTGGCGACAGATGCCCATCGCCTGGTTCGTTATCGCAATACCGGCGTTAACTGCCCAAAGAAGGACAGTTTTATTGCTCCTAAAAAACCACTGAATCTGCTAAGAATGGCTCTTCCGGACAACCAGGATGAGCTAAAAATTTCCTATAACCAGAATCATTTATTCGTTGACCACGGTACAACGGAATTGGTATGCCGTCTGATAGATGCCCGGTTTCCCGACTACAAAGTGGTCATCCCTTCTGAAAACCCGTATATCATGACCGTAAACCGGCAGGATTTTCAAAATGCCCTGCGGAGAGTAAACGTTTTCAGCAATAAAAGTACCAACCTGGTAGCGCTCAATATCACGGGAGCAGAGCTTCAGTTAACCTCCCAGGATGTGGATTTTAACTTCGAAGGCAACGAAAGAATGGTTTGCCACTACGAAGGTGAAGATATACAGATTGCGTTTAATGCAAAATTTCTTATTGAATTGTTGAACGCCACCAATAGCGCCGAAGTCAGGATGAAGCTGTCTACGCCTTCCAAAGCGGGTATCATCAACCCGGTTGACAAAGACGAAGATGAGGAATTGCTCATGCTTGCCATGCCGTTAATGCTCAATCAATAATTCAATTTTTTCCCGCCGTTCAGGTCATCCAGATAAACCCGGATTGCGTAGATTTTAGGTTTCGTTAAAAAGGAGATAAAATGAAGGCGGTAGCGGGGCGTTCTTCCCGTTGATATTCGGTGAAATAGGAGTTTTTCGTTTTAGGCGTCCTATCTTTGAAAAAAATTATAATGAAAATCGTTGCAATGATTCCGGCTCGTTACGCTGCTTCGCGTTTCCCCGGTAAACTGATGAAAATATTGGGCGATAAGAGTGTAATCAGGCACGTTTATGACAGCACCGCCGCCACACAGCTTTTTGATAAGGTATGGGTGGTAACCGACAGCGATATCATTTATAATGAAATTACCGGTCATGGGGGAGCTGCCCTGAGAAGTATCAAAGAACATGAATCAGGAAGCGACCGTATTGCAGAAGCTGTAGCAGATATGGACGTGGACATCATCGTTAATGTGCAGGGCGATACCCCTTTTGTTGAACACAAACCCCTCGAACTGCTTATTGATCTATTTAAGGATGACTCCGTGCAAGTGGCTTCGCTGATGCGCCCCATAAAAGAAGAGGCACTAATTCAGAATCCGAACGTCGTAAAAGTGGTCACTGATTTGAAAATGAATTCTCTGCTGTTCAGCAGAAACCCCATTCCCTACCCACGGAATGAAGCCATTCCTATTGTGCATTATGAACATATCGGAATCTATGCGTTCCGGAAGCAGGCGCTCATGGAATTTACCCAATGGCCCCTTACACCGCTTGAAAATGCAGAAAAAATTGAATGCCTGAGGTTTCTGGAACACGGCATTCCCCTGCGTATGGCTGTGGTAGAATACGACCGGGCAATAGGGATTGATACGCCGGAAGACCTGGAAAGGGCTGTCGGGTATCTATAAGTATCATTTGTTTTAACCAATTCTACGTTATTCTTGAGGCGCGGGTACACCTGACTAACAAAATACCCCAGGCTTCCGGATGTTTTGCATTAAAATATGAACTGGATTTTATTAATTATAGCGGGCTTTTTTGAAGTGGGTTTTGCCTCCTGCCTTGGTAAGGCCAAAGAAGCCACAGACGGGACTGCCAGGTTCTGGTATGCGGGGTTTTTCATTTGTCTTTTCATCAGTATGTACTTATTGGTTAAAGCCACCCAAAGCCTGCCAATTGGTACCGCCTACGCCGTATGGACCGGCGTTGGAGCCGTAGGCACCACGCTGGTTGGTATTTTTATTTTCAAAGATCCGGCGGATTTCTGGCGGGTATTCTTTATCACAACCCTGATTGCTTCCATAATCGGGCTTAAAGTGGTATCTCATTAATCGTTCAGATTAATATTACCTCATCATCATAATAAGGAACTTTTACCCTTCAGTGCGCTTTCCTGAAAGCCGGGCAAATCTCAATTTATGTTTTTGAATGAACTCAACTACCGCCGGAACGCCGGGGGCACAGCGATCATTAAACTTCGAAAATTTATAGGGGAAAGAACGGGCTTCTTCCAGACACCTGTTCACATCAAAGCGGCTTTCTTCACAGGTATAGAACAGTTCGTTTTGATGTAGCCACTTTGCGAGGTATTCCTGTTCCGGCTGTCCCGGTGTGGGAATCAGGATAGCCTTATGCTGTAAGGTAATCAAATCCATCACGGAAGAATAACCGCTCCGGCAAATAATCCAATCCGATTGTTCTATAGCCGTGTTTAATTTCTCCGCCGGCAGGAAGTTGACAGCAATTACATCGCCACTGCTATTTAGTGGAGTCGCATCTCCCGGAAGCCCGCGAACTATCAGCACCTTGCCTTTATAGCGGCTTAACTGGTCTAACATCAGCTCCTCCCAGATGGTTCTCCTTGGTTCGGGGCCGGATAAAACCACCATAAGATCATAGACCTTCGTTTCGGTCTTTCTTTCGAATCGCGATAAGGCGCCAATGTATTTTACCTTACGGGGATAGCTTTTAGGATGGGAGAGCACACCGGCCAGATTAATTTTATCGTCAAAATCCGGAACCCAACACTCATTATGGCGGTTGATTAACCGGTAATTTATCCAGCGGACAACCCTGTCTGCCCATCTTCCTAGCCCGGTTTTAATATATAGCTGATGGGTCATAAAAACCGAATAGGCCCGGGCGGAGTAAAGCCCATAACGATTATCAGTAATGACAATATCAAAATTGAATTCCTTCATTTTATCGGAAAGCCAGCGGTGTTCGGCAATTACAGCGCTTATTATTTTGGGTACCTGGCGAACTAAAGTCCACCAGAATTTGGATTTTGCCTTATGATAAGAAACGTTGTAGCCTTCCAGAAGCAGTACCGGAAGTTGAGGAAATTGCTCCCTGAGCAGAAAATAGCCGTTTCCACCGGCGGCTATCCAAATCTCGCAACCTTGTCTAATCAATTCATTTACAATGGGTATGCAGCGGGTGGCGTGCCCAAGACCCCAATCTAAAGGGGCTACTAATATTTTTGGGCTTCCCATGCTCGAGATAAAAATTTATTTGTATTATTGTTAACAGGTCAGCGGCAATTTTATGAGCGGCAATAAAATAAAGATAATTTAGTTTAAATTTACAGCAATTAGTAATTAAGAATACGATGAGGACAGGGAGGCATAAGTTGATTTTAGCGCTGGTGATGCTGGTATTATTTGCAGTGGCAGGATGCGGGGTTTTGAAAGGAGGTCAAAAAGGATGTGGCTGCCCGAGCAAGAAGGGTATGGTTGGATACTAACATTTTGAAATATCTTAAAAACCAAATAAAATCCATAGGTATGAAAACATCCAGTCGTGATTTACTTGTATTACTGAAGGATGATGAAATGTCTAACCAGGCAATTGAACAGGAAGTAGAGCAGCTCAACGATATGCTCTACCAGGTTGAATCGGCTGATTCATTTTGCGTGGCCAATGAAATTATTGACATGAACAAATTCAGAATTGTTCAGGATATGGGCTCCCTTGTACAGCTCATGTACGAAACTGAGTTAAAGCCATTTGTTTTCCTTTACAACAAAAATTAAGTTCCCAATACATAATAGAGTATATAACAGAGAGACCCTGAAGTCTCTCCGCAACCAGCATTCCGTTATTTAAAAAAGAATCTCGCAAAACAGGGTTAATTTTGGCTTTAATGTAAAACGCGGTACTTGAGATGAAAAGATTTTCGGTTTTTCATTACGGCCTCTTATTGCTGACTTCTTTGCACCCTGTAGAAAGCCATGCCCAGTCTTCTGAAAATGAGGACGCTTTGTTATGGGAAATCACCGGTAACGGAATCAAAGGCTCCTCATTCCTCTTTGGCACTATCCACATGATTTGCCCCGACGATTTTGTTATCGGGCGCGAGCTTTCAGGAAGTTTCGGAAAGGCCGATAAAGTATACATGGAAGTAGATATGGACGACCCGGCTCTGCCACTCAAGACCCTGGAACTCTCTCAATTAAAGACCAGAAAATTAAGCGACCTCTTTTCTCCTGACGATTATACTAAGCTGAATCAGTTTTTTAAAGACAGTATCGGCATGCCGCTCACTTTGCTAAATACCATGAAACCCCTGGTGCTGCTGAGCCTTCTAACGATGAAGACTTTAGCCTGTACCACTCCCCAATCTTATGAACAGACCTTTGTAAGGATGGCCAAAGACCAGAAAAAAGAGGTATCAGGGTTAGAAACCATCGAAGAGCAGGTACAAATCTTTGATGACATCCCCGATAGCATTCAGGTGAAAATGGTCATGGGATATGTCAACGGATTCAATGAGCAAAAGAAAGAATTCAATGGCCTGGTGAATTTGTATAAACAGGAAAAGCTGGATTCGCTTTACAATATGATCGTTTCCGCGCCGGACATGGCAGGGGCGGAAGAAACACTCTTATTTAAACGAAATGAAAAATGGCTTCCCATTATTGAAAACACGATGAAGGAACTATCCGGGTTCTTTGCTGTGGGAGCCGGACATCTGGGAGGTCCGCGCGGACTGATTAACCTGCTCAGGTTAAAGGGTTATTCAGTTAAACCCCTGAAAGAGCTGCCCTAACCAGCCGGTCAGATTACCGAAGTGGGAAAATCATTTTCGTCACTTTTTCATAAGAATATGGTTTACGGCTCCTGAACCTCAAAAATAGAAGCCAGCTTTCTGCCCAGCTCGTCTCCGCGCAAATTCATCGCGATAATTTTCCCGTCGGGATCGAGTAGCACATTAAACGGAATACCTTCTATTTGATAAAGCGGTACCACGCTGCTTTCCCATTCTTTTAAATCGCTCACCTGCGACCAGGCTAATCCATCTGCATGAATAGCTTCTGTCCAGGCTGCTTTATTTTTATCCAGCGAGACTCCCAAAATCGAAAAATTCCGGTCTTTATACTGATTAAAAACGCGGACAATATTGGGATTCTCCGTCCGGCAGGGAGCGCACCAGCTTGCCCAAAAATCCACGAGCGTATATTTACCTCTGAATGATTGTAAAGCAATTTCATTGTCTGCCGTATCCGGAAGAGAAAATAATGGAGCCATCCTCCCGACTTCCGGGTTTGATTTTTGTTTCTCTAATAATGCGGTATAAGTGTTTTTGACGGTTTTCACTTCTTTATTCTCAGGAAAGCGATTAGCCAGCCGGTTGATTACCGGCTCCATGATTTCCATGTCCTCCACTTCCTGCTGCAAAATGCCCAGGGCATACAAAGCCAACACAGCACTTTGAGTGGTGTCGCTAAAGCGCTTCAAATAGTCCTGTTTCTCCTGTTCCTCTTTCAATAAATCCGCTTTCCATATCTGCTTCAGGCTGTCAGAGGCGTTTTGGTTCATGATTAATTGAAGAGAATCTATCTTTTGTAATCGCTTATTGAACTCTGCTAACATTAACCGGAGTGTGTTTGACGCCGGCGAGGAAATGGAATACTCCGGAAACGCATTCCAATCTGCAGTAATCCGGATAACGGGCTCATCGTTCGTAAACAATATGGAACGCCCGTCGCTCTCGAATCGCAGGCTATACATCGCATTCGGATCCAACAGTGTCTTAAACGAGCTCTCACCATCCTCTTTTTTAATGAGCACAGTATCCAGAACTATTGCCGGACCATCCGCGGACTTTCGGATTAAAGACAGCATTTGAGTTTGCGGAATATTTTGAATATTAATGTATATTTCCGTGGAAATCTGATGCTGTTTGCATGAGGACAGAGAAAGCAAAAAAACAAAAAACAAATACAATATCCACCTAAAATATTTCATACCGGGTCATTTCAAACAGCAAAGATATTTAACATTACCAAGTATAATTGATATAGGCGATAATCTGGTCCGATGCACGATTACACGACTATATTCGTAAAAGCCAATACCATTCCATGGTAATCTATTGTCCGTAAAAAGATCGGCAGCCTCACCTAATCAACCTTTTAAACCACCTGAGTTTTCCTTTGAACGGAGGGTACCTCATTGAGGGATCAAACCATTGAGCAGTTTTTAGAACCGGCTTCCGGCGGCTGAAGTTCATAAAAGAGAATTTACCGTGATAACTCCCGATACCGCTATTTCCCACGCCGCCAAAGGGCATCTCAGGACTCATGAAATGAACCAGCGTATTATTAATACATCCCCCTCCAAAGGAAATGGATTCTATCCATTCTTTTTCTGTATGCTTATTCCCGGTAAACAGATAAAATGCCAATGGGTTTGCATTCCGGTTCACTATCGCCATCGCCTCTTCCCGCTTTTCAAAAGACAGCACGGGAAGTATGGGGCCGAATATTTCTTCTTCCATAACAGGCGCTTCAGGCGATTTGATTTCCATAATCGTAGGCTCAATATAAAGCCGCGCACGGTCATGCGCACCACCAAAAAGAATATTGCCCTGTTGTAAATAGCTCACCAGTTTGTCAAACCGGCTTTCATTAATAACACTACTATAATCGTAACTATCAGCGGCAGCTTCCTTATAAAAAAGCCGGATTGTGTTTCTCATTTCCTCCACTAATCTATCCTTCACCGAGCAATGCGTCAAAACATAATCAGGAGCAATACAGGTTTGACCGGCATTTAAAAACTTACCAAAGACAATTCGTTTGGCAGCAACAGCTATCCGGGCATCGGCTTCCACGATGCCCGGGCTTTTCCCTCCCAACTCAAGCGTCACAGGAATGAGTTTCTCCGCAGCCTGGCTGTAAATAATTTTCCCCACGCGCCCGTTTCCGGTATAAAAGATATGATCAAACCTGAAATCCTCCAGAAGTTTTGGAATAACAACTTCGCCTTCTCCGTGTACCACCGATACAAATTCCTTCTCAAATACAGCAGCGATCATCTTATCCACTAACCGGGCGGTGCGGGGAGCTATTTCCGATGGTTTCACAACCACACAATTACCGGCAGCAATGGCGCCGATAAGAGGCATCAGGCTAAGTTGCAGTGGATAATTCCATGGTGCAATCAGGAGAACTACACCCAGGGGATCCTTATAAATTTTGCCGTTCGAAGGAAAGTTTACCCATCCTCCAGGCACGCTTTCCGGCTTCATCCACTGACGGAGGTGTTTCAGTACATGTCGGATTTCCGCTAATACCAGTCCTAACTCCGTCACATAGGCTTCCTCTTTGCTCTTTTTCAGATCGGCATACAAAGCATCGTAAATCTCCTCTTCATGCTGCAACAGTGCCGTTCTCAATTTTTCCAATTGATGCTTTCTGAAAGAGAAAGAACGGGTTGCCCCACTTTCAAAATACAGGCGGGTTTGCGCCAGAGAAGCCGAAATATCCATAAAAAACGCTTGAATCGAAATTATCTGTCAGGCCAAATCGAAGTCCGGCTTGTTCTGTAATATGCCTTCTATTTGTTGCAATGTCTTTGGCGTAAGCAGGGAAACCACCTCCAACGCTTTTAGGTTCTCCAGCAGTTGTTCTTTTCTGGTAGCTCCTAAAATGGTGGTGGTAACATTAGGATTGGCCAGCGTCCAGGCTATCGCTAACGATGGCAGGGATACTCCCATCCGTTCGGCCAACTTTGATAACTTCTTCACCTTTTCAATCTTTTGCTTCTGTAACCACCTCTTTCTTAGCCAATCAAAGCCTTCCAGAGACAGTCGTGACCCTTCGGGAATCTCATCCAGGTACTTGCCAGTCAGGAATCCTCCGGCCAATGGGCTCCACACGGTCGCTCCCATGCCTGTATGTTGAAAGACGGGCGGAAGATCCAGTTCCATTTTATAGCGTTCCAGCATATTATACTGAGGTTGCTCCACTACCGGAGGTATTAAATTATATTGCCGGGCTACGCGATGCGCTTCCATAATATCTCCGGCACTCCAGTGGCTGGTTCCCCAATATAACACCTTTCCCTGCCGGATTAGAATATCCATGGTCCATACCACTTCTTCTATGGGAACTGTCGGGTCCGGACGATGACAAAAATATAAGTCCAGGTAATCTACCTGCAGCCGCTCCAATGCTTCATGACAGGCTTCCGTTAAATGCTTGCGGCTCAGTCCCGTCTGATTCGGTTTGTCCTTATCGCCCCTCCAGCCGAAAAATGCCTTCGAGGAAACCACATAGGAACTGCGTTCCCAATTTTTCTTCTTCAGCACCCTCCCCATCATTTTTTCGCTCTCGCCCAAAGCATATACTTCTGCGTTGTCAAAAAAATTAATGCCCCTGTCGTAAGCTATTCCCATAAGTTCATCCGCCAGTCGGTCATCCACCTGTTGATGGAAAGTTACCCAGCTACCGAACGATAAGATGCTAAGTTCGAGACCACTACGTCCCATTTTGCGATAATCCATACCAAAAAACGAATAAAAATTAATTAAAACGGTTTCAAATGTAAGGTTTTAGGAGATAGAAGGCTCTCCGTGCGCAGTTCAAAATTTTTGCCGGACAGGGACTTCCAAACCAGAGCAGCCTGCCGTAAATGGTGTCTTTAGCGTTCACATAAAGCACAGCTATGCTAAAATCCGGAACTTAGCCGGTCTTTCCGAATATCTTCCACTTCGAAGATTTTTTCGTTTCTTTGTAAGGAAGGCTAGCGCATTTGATGCAAAAAAATTACTTTAGCATTTATTTGAGGTATGAACAGGATGAGTTACGAAATCAAGGAAGATGATAAATTTACTTATATAGAAGAAGGCACCGGTGAGACCTTGATATTGCTTCATGGCCTTTTCGGCGCGCTAAGTAATTTTCAGGACCTGATAGAATATTTCCGTACCCGATACAGGGTGGTGGTACCCATGCTTCCTTTACTGGAATTGGATCTGCTGCACACTTCCGTAGGCGGTATCGCAAAATTTGTACACCGGTTTATTGAATATAAAAATTACAGTAATATCCATCTGCTGGGTAATTCGTTAGGTGGGCATGTTGCCTTAGTTTATATCTTAAAGCACCCCGAGAATATTAAATCATTAATTCTTACGGGCAGTTCGGGATTGTTTGAGAGCGGAATGGGAGATACCTATCCAAAAAGAGGTGACTACGACTATATACGCGCCAAAACAGAGCTGACGTTTTACGATCCTAAGATTGCAACCAAAGAATTAGTAGATGAAGTGTTTGAAATCACTTCCAACCGGTTAAAGGTGATTAAAATTATCGCCCTGGCGAAAAGTGCCATTCGCAATAATCTCGGTGAGGAGATCAGTGAAATTAAACAACCCACGCTCCTGGTTTGGGGTAATAACGATACCATAACCCCGCCTTTTGTCGGTAAAGAATTTAATCGTCTTATTCCCAACAGCGAACTACACTTTATAGATAAATGCGGGCATGCACCCATGATGGAAGTGCCTGATGAATTTAACAAAATATTGCACCAGTTTCTCACAAAATTAAACGAACCTGCAGCGGTTAAGGATTAGCGTGTATCTTTCATAACGGAAAAACACAATTTTATATGTTTGCAGGAGATCTTATATCAGGGAGTATTCCTTTTCTACACTTAAACGATACGGTAGGGAAAGCCTTGCAGGAAATGAGTGATTTTCATGTGGCCCATTTGCCGGTTGTAGAAGAGGATAAATACCTCGGATTAATCAGTGAAGAGGATTTACTGGACAGTAACGAGACGAGTGAGTTGAATACGTTGAAAAACCTGTTCATCACGCCTTTTGTACGTCAGGGCGATTTTTTTCTGTTAGCGGTAAAAACGGCGAAAGAGTTACAGTTGTCTGTGGTTCCCGTAATAACAGAGCAACTTGAATTACTGGGCGTAATTGGAGAAGAAGACCTGTTCAGGCAACTCGCGCTGTTTACGGGCATTGAAGAAGGAGGGGCGCTCATTGTCCTGGAAATGCAGAAATCCGCCTACTCCGCCGGAGAACTAAACCGGTTAATTGAATCCAATGATGCTTATATTACCCAGCTAAACAGTTATTTTGATTCCCATTCCCAGCTTCTCATCATTTCCATCCGAATCAATAAGACTGAGGTGTCGGATATTCTGGCTACCCTGCAACGCCACGAGTACTTCGTAAAATATTATTACGGCGAAGAGCTTTATCAAAATGAATTACAATCCAACTATTCTCACCTGATGAATTACCTCAATATCTGAGATTCGCGGTGGCGGACTTCAATTATTAGTCCTATTTTAGTCATTTAATTCTTCAGATCAAAACAGCGGATGAGCGGACGGTTTAAATACCTGTTTTTATGCGGTATGATAATATGCATTTTTCAAAGTCTGTTGGCACAGGAAAATGAAGAACTACCACAGGATGAAGATAATATTCTGAAAAATACTCAGCTTACTATCCGTGACATTCACATCACGGGAAACAAAATCACCAAAACCTATATCATTTCCAGGGAAATTCCCATGGAAGCCGGCCGGAAATATAGCATCTTCGAGATTCTCAGGGATATTCCCCGCTCCAGGCAAAACCTGCTAAATACCGAACTCTTTATTGATGCAACAGTGGATTTCACCAATTGGTTCAATGATTCCCTGGATTTAGTAGTGGATGTTAAAGAGAGATGGTATTATTTTCCGGTACCTTATTTTAAGCCCGTAGATCGGAATTTTAATGTTTGGATAAACGAATACCATGCAAGCCTGGCGCGGGTCAACTATGGAATTAAAGTGATAGCCAATAATGTGAGCGGAAGAAACGACAAATTGAATATCTGGCTTATCACAGGGTATTCGAGGCAAATTCTATTAAACTATACGGCGCCCAATTTTGATAAAAGCCTCAGAAACGGTATCAGCATTGACTTCCAGTATTCTCAGAATAAAGAAATCAATTACATCACCAGCGACAATAAGCAGATTTTTTACAAAGATCCCGGCGGATTTGTCACCGAAAGGTTTCGTGCCACACTGGGATACAGCTATCGGACCGGATACATCCGAAGACATAATGTAAAACTGAGTTATAATCAGAATCGCATAAACGATTCTGTTTTTCACCGAAATCCGGACTACTTCGGCAATCAATCAAAACAGGTTAAATACCCTGAATTACTATATCAGTACCAGCATTTTAACGTCAACTACATACCTTATCCGCTCAGAGGCTATCAATGGGAGTTTTCTCTCTTAAAAAGAGGAGTCAATTCAAAAATGAATCTTTGGGAGTTTTCGGCGAAGGGTGGTAGATTCTGGGAAATCTTTCATAACTATTTCCTCTCCGCACAGGGCGCGGTCATGGTGAAACTACCCTTTGACCAACCCTACTTCAACCAGCAAATCATGGGCTACAACGATATGTTTTTACGCGGGTTGGAATATTACGTGGTTGACGGTGTTTCGGGAGGACTGGCAAAAACGACCCTAAAAAAAGAAATCTGGCATCCAACGCTCAGGACAGGTTTAAAATCCAGATCCTATGGCAGTATCCCTTTCCGCTTCTATCTAAAAACATACGGTGATATCGGATACGTATATAATCAAAACGCTTTACCGCACAATCCGTTGAATAACCGGTTGTTGTATACCGGAGGTCTGGGGATTGATATGCTTTCCATTTATGATCTCAACTTATCCCTTGAATACAGCTTTAACCAATTAGGTGAAAAGGGATTATTTTTACAAGCCCGTCTGGGGTTTTAGATACACTTGATAATGAAAATTGCAATATATAGTCGCGGAGGTGATTCTGTAAAGGATGAAGATCTCCTTTCTCTCTTGCAGGAACTCGAGAAATATAATATCCGTTATTACATTGAACACAAATTCTTCGAACAGGTTAAGCACCTGTTCACATCCGGACAATGCCCAACTTTTAAAGACTCGGCTGATCTGGACGAGAGTTTCGAATGCATGATAAGTATGGGAGGAGACGGCACACTCTTAGACACCTTAACTTTCATCCGCAACAGCAATATACCTATTCTTGGAATTAATTTTGGCCGCCTGGGTTTTCTCGCTACAATCGGGCAACACGAATTATCTGAAATCGTCAGCGCACTGGTCAACCACACCTATCTTATAGATAGAAGGAGCCTTATCCACCTCGATGCGAGCGTGCCTCTGTTCGGAGAAACGCCGTTCGCTCTGAATGAATTTGCCATTCACAAGAGAGATACTTCTTCTATGATAAAAATCCATACCTATTTAAACGGCGAATTCCTCAACACCTACTGGGCAGATGGTATTATTGTTTCTACACCCACCGGTTCTACGGGATACTCATTAAGCTGCAACGGGTCTATACTGTTTCCGGATTCAAAAAGTTTTATTATAACGCCCGTCGCCCCTCATAATCTAAATGTTCGTCCGATAATCATCCCGGATGACAGCATCGTTTCATTTGACATAGAAGGCAGAACCGAACAATATATCTGCGCGCTGGATTCCAGAAAAGAGATCGTTAACAAAGAAATTCAGTTAGCCGTAAAAAAAGAAGATTTCAATATAGGGCTAATCCGCCTTAGCGAAAACAGCTTCCTGCAAACATTGCGCGGAAAACTGTCCTGGGGACTGGATAAAAGAAATTGAATAATACACTTTTTTCGTTGCCGTCCTGCGAGCTGCGCAAGTCAGATACAAGTATTTAATAATATCGTGGGGACTGTAAACAGTTTCTTCCAAAATTTTCGCGGGAGGTTTATTTTTCGCACTTTTTATGAATAACTTTGCGCGGAAGTACAATTTTCTTTATAATTACCATGGCTTTACCGTGGTTTATAAACACGGATTAAACGGCCTAACCTCTGGAATTCACCCGCGACATTTTGGCTTTATTTGACATTACATAGTAAACCTTATCCTCCAATGGTAACAAACGAAATATTAACTGAGAAGATCACTATTCTGATAGTGGACGATCACAAACTGATCAGGGATACCTGGTCTTTCATCCTAAATAGTGATCCACGGTTTCAGGTCATTGCTGAAACAGACTCCGGAGAAAAAGCAATAGCATTAGCGGAAAGTCATCATCCCGATATTATTTTAATGGACATCAACATGAGTCCCATGAATGGTTTTGAGGCTACAAAAGAAATTCGGAAGCTTTCAACAGACTCAAAAATTATTGGCGTCTCGATGCATTCTCAGCCTGCTTATGCAAAAAAAATGCTGCAGATGGGCGCCGTGGGTTATATCACCAAAAACTCTTCAAAAGAAGAAATGATTAACGCCATCAACGAAGTGGCCCAGGGTAATAAGTATATCTGTCAGGAAGTGAAAACGATTCTTTCCGATCAGATCCTTCATGATAATGAAAGGCCGGATGTCAACCTTCTGTCGCAACGCGAGGTTGAAATCATCGATCTCGTTAAGCAGGGGCAATCCTCCAAAGAGATTGCACAGGTACTAAATATAACGTTGAAAACGGTAGAAGTACACCGGCACAATATCCTGAAAAAACTTAACCTCAAGAATACCGCGGCGCTAGTTAATTTTATCAATAACGCGGGTATAGCGTAGATTTTATAGAGTCTATTCCTTAGCATAAACTATCCTCCTTTCGCTCTATCTTGGTGAAAGAGATTATTTATTCTATAGAATAATTAATTTAAGCCGCATCGGCTGATAGTTCTTTGAAAGTCTTGGT
>JACFNM010000038.1 GCA_019454915.1 Chitinophagaceae bacterium | reverse complement strand
ATCATCATTGTGATTCTGGGAATTATAGGACTTAATATTCTACCCATTACCCAGTATCCTGAAATAGCTCCGCCAACCGTGATGGTGGCAGCGAACTATCCCGGCGCCAATGCGCAAACCGTTCTTGAAAGTGTGATCATCCCGCTTGAAGAACAAATTAACGGGGTAGAAAACATGAAATACATTACTTCTACAGCCAGCAATAATGGCAGTGCAAGTATTCAGATTTTTTTCAATCAGAATACCGACCCGGACATTGCAGCGGTCCATGTCCAAAACAGGGTTTCCCGCGCTTTACCGCTATTACCCGCTGAGGTAACCCGCGCCGGTGTAACGACTCAAAAGCAATCTACAGATGCCCTGATGTGGCTTTCCGTTTACTCGGAAAATCCTGAGTTTGATGCTACTTTTATCCAGAACTATCTTAATATCAACGTGATCCCTGAATTGCAGAGGATAAACGGTGTGGGTGAAGCACGCTCAACGGGCGCCAGAACCTACGCGATGCGTATCTGGATAGACCCGCAAAAACTATCCGTTTATGGACTGACCCCTTCGGATGTGGTCGCCGCTATTAATGAACAAAGCCAGGAAGTGGCAGCGGGTACTTTAGGACAGAACGACGGAAAAACTTTTGAATATATTATTCGGTATACAGGCAGATATAAAACGCCGGAACAATATGAAAACATCATCGTTAAAGCGCTGGGAGGCGGACGCTATTTACGGTTGAAAGATATCGCCCAGGTAAATATGGATGCCCAGGGATACAGTGTGGTGTCCACCGCTTTCGGATTACCCGCCGTTTCTATCGGTATGTTTCAAACTCCCGGCTCCAATGCCCATGAAATTATCAATTCTATACACGAAAAGTTGGAGAGTCTTCAGGAGAAATTTCCGAGGGGATTACATTATTTCGTCAACTATGATACGGATAAATTCTTAGTCGCTTCCATAGACAAAGTAGTCAAGACCCTGTTGGAGGCTTTTGGTTTGGTGTTCCTGGTTGTGTTTATCTTTTTACAAGACTTCAGGTCAACGTTGATTCCGGCAATCGCAGTTCCGGTATCCATTATCGGTACGTTCTTCTTCATTAGTCTTTTTGGTTTTACCATCAATCTGCTTACGCTGTTTGCTTTGGTATTGGCTATTGGTATTGTGGTGGATGACGCCATAGTGGTGGTGGAAGCCGTCCATGCCAAGCTCGAGGGAGGCGAGAAAGATAGTGTGAAGGCCACCTATACTGCCATGGGAGAAATCACAGGAGCCATTATTTCTATCACACTGGTTATGGCCTCCGTATTTATTCCTATCACGTTTATTGGCGGGCCAACGGGCGTTTTCTACCGCCAGTTTGGTGTGACCCTGATTGTGGCGATTGCTATTTCAGCCCTTAATGCACTCACCCTAAGTCCGGCATTGTGCGCCCTGGTACTCAAGCCGAAGGAACACGAAGCCGGCGGAAAAAAGGGACTGGTCAAACGTTTCTATGCGGCGTTTAATGTTGGTTTCCATTACACGTCCCAAAAATATGTGAGCGGAATAAAGTTGCTATACCGTTATAAGTGGATGACCGCGGTTATCTTACTGGCTTGTTCTGCCCTGATTTTCTGGTCGGCTGAAACCACATCTAAAGGCTTTGTTCCCAAAGAAGACAGGGGGCTCATCATGGCTAATGTGGAATTACCGCCCGGTGCATCCCTCGATCGTACGGTGGCCGTGATGCATGAATTGAGTCGAAAAGCGAAGGAGGTTCCGGGAATTGCCGGGATGTCTTTAACCAGCGGATTCAGCCTCTTAGGTGGTGCGGGAAGTAACTTTGGTCTCGGGTTTATCATTTTAGACGAATGGGCTAAAAGAAAAGCCGATTCCCTTTCGGTAGATGCTATTACGATGAATCTGTTCCGTAAGACGGCAAGTATCCAGGGAGCCAAAATGCTATTCTTCTCACCTCCGAGCATCCAGGGGTATGGAACTGCTGACGGCTTCCAACTGGAATTGCTGGATAAATTCGGCGGTGATTTTAAAGATTTGGACAAGGCCTCCCGGGATTTTATTGAACAATTATCCCAAAGGCCGGAAATCCAGTACGTGCAGACTTCTTTCAGCACGGGCTATCCGCAGTATGAAATGGATATTGACATTGCGCGTGCAAAAGACGCAGGCGTTTCTATCAACAGTATTTTCCAGGCTTTACAGGGATATATTGGCAGTATCTACTCCGCAGACTTTTCGCGTTTCGGAAAACAATACCGTGTGTATGTACAGGCTTTGCCCAACGCCCGCGGAAGCGTTGCGGATTTAAGCTCTATGTTTGTCAGAAATGCGCAGGGTGAAATGGCGCCGGTAACAGAATTCGTAAAACTCAACAAAACAACAGGTCCGCAATCGGTTACCCGGTTCAACCTCTTCAATTCCGTTCACCTCACCGGAGCTTCCAATCCGGGATTTTCTACGGGAGATGCCATAAAGGCGATTAATGAAGTATCCTCAAGACTACCAGCTAATTATGAAGTTGCGTATTCCGGATTGACCCTGGAAGAAATCTTAGCAGGTAATCAAACCTTCTTCATCCTGTTGCTTTGTATTCTTTTTGTCTATTTCATTTTGGCAGGTCAGTACGAAAGCTATTTATTGCCCCTGGCAGTTATGTTTTCTCTTCCGGTAGGTATCATGGGCGCCTATATCTGCACCAAATTAGCAGGACTTGAAATCAACATATATTTCCAGATAGCCCTTATCATGCTGGTGGGATTATTGGCCAAGAACGCCATCCTGATTGTTGAACTGTCGGTACAACACCGAAGATCGGGGCAGTCTATTTTCGTGGCGGCTGTTGAAGGAGCCAAGGTCCGTTTCCGCCCCATATTAATGACATCCTTTGCCTTTATATTTGGTTTGTTACCGCTCGTCCTTGCAGGAGGAGTAGGGGCAAGAGGTGAACGTTCTATCGGAACCGCTGCGGCCGGAGGATTATTGGTAGGGACGATTTTAGGTGTTTTGGTGGTACCCCTGCTCTATATTTTCTTCCAATGGCTACAGGAGAAAATAAGTGGAAAACCCAAAGCAATTACTCAACACGTGAACGCTTAGTCTAAAGATGAATACAATTAAAAGATTAAACACAAAGGTAGTTTTCACTGTAAGCTGGCTTCTGGTACTAAGCTCCTGTTATGTAGTGAAGGAATATCAGCGACCCGAACTGAACACTGAAAATCTATATAGAACAGACTTCCTGACAGACAGCGCGACCATCGCTATGGATAGTACCTCGCTCGCGAATATCTCCTGGAGAAATCTTTTCACGGATCCGTTGTTACAAGGTTATATTCAGCAGGCTTTGAACAACAACCTGGATATCCGGATTGCCCTGCAAAGCGTGGAGGCGGCAGAAGCCTACGTTAAACAGTCGAAGGCAGCTTATTATCCCACCATAGACGCATCGCTGAACTATGGATTATCTAAGAATTCCCAAAACAGCGCTTTAGGACAAATATCCGACAAGGCAATAGGTCAGTTTCAACTCGGCGCGAATTTTTCCTGGGAAGCAGATATATGGAAAAAAATCCGCAGTATGGAACGCGCCACCGCGGCTACCTATTTTCAAAGTATAGAAGCGCACCGCGCCATAAAAACCCGGTTGGTAGCAAGCGTAGCATCCACTTATTATCTGTTGGCTGCTTTAAGCGAACAAATAGAGATAGCGGAGCGCAGCATTGCATCGCGCGACAGTAGCCTGGTTACCACCCGAACACTCAAGGCTGCGGGACAAGTGACCGAGGTGGCCGTTAAACAAATGGAAGCCCAGGTGTATGATGCCCAACTGATTCGGCTCAATTTGCAGCAGCAGCAACGGACTTTGGAAAATGCGTTTTGTCTTTTGCTAAATGAGCCGTTTCATCCGGTTGAACGCAATGCGTTATCGGCTCAAACCATTCAGACGAATTTAACGACCGGTGTTCCGGCATTGCTTTTAGCCAATCGTCCGGATGTAATGCAGGCAGAATACGGGTTAATCAATGCTTTTGAACTAACCAATGTAGCTAAAAGTAATTTTTATCCCTCACTTATGATCAGTGCATCCGGCGGGCTGCAGAGTGTCCATTTGAAAGACTGGCTGAGTGTGAATTCATTATTTGCGAATATCGCGGGCAATTTATTACAACCAATATTTTACAAGCGTCAATTAAAAACGGCCTACGAGGTCGCGCAGATACGCCAGGAGCAGGCGCTTCTATCTTATGAAAAAACATTGCTTATCGCCGGAAATGAAGTTTCGAATGCACTGTTTGATTATCACACCCAAACCGAAGCCATCGCCCTGGAAGAAAAGCGTACCGAAGCTTTAAGCAAAGCCGTGAATTATTCCGAACAATTATTGGTGAACGGGTTGGCTAATTATCTTGAAGTATTGACAGCCCGTCAAAGTGTACTGGCAACGCAGCTTAACCTGGTGAATGCGCGCTATGCGCAATTAAATTCTATCGTGAATCTGTATGAAGCGCTTGGCGGCGGATGGCAATAAGCCGGAAAATCTTTTGAGCGATAAAAAAGATGACAGGGTTTCACCGCCTATAAGATTTAACCTTCAACCGATAAAATCTTCACCGTTATTGATGAGTATACGCTTGTCAGAAGTGCCAAAACGAACGCCTGCCGCTGTTTCTTTCCCGAAATGATAAACAACTTATATATCTTAATTAATACCTTTGAGAGGCGCCCCGGAACACAGAGCACCAATTGAATAATAAAACAATTAAAATGAAAATTCATTATTTATCTGTAGCAGCAGCCCTGGCAGTCGTCTCCATCGGCTGTAATGGTACACAATCATCTGAAGAAGAAACAAAGACACAACCTGAACAAAGTAAAACCATTTACGAAGCAAAGATAGATGCGCTCAATACATCCGTTACCGGCGGCGCTACCACCGGTACGGCACGTTTCGCCGTTGAAGGAGAAACCATGACGGTGACCATAGATATAAAAAATGCACCGGCAGGAATTGAGCACTGGCAGCACTTTCACGGGTTTACCAACGATAATGAAGCCGCCTGCGCCACCATGGCGGAAGACAAGAACGGAGACGGGATTATTGACGTAGTTGAAACAGAGCCGGTATCCGGAACCACCATGGTGCCCTTTAACGAATTACCCGCAAAAATGGAAGTGGGCAGCGACACCTATCCCAAGGCAGCCGAAGACGGCTCTTATCATTATGAAGCGAAAGTATCCGTGAAGGATTTGGATGAAGCATTTGCCAAAGCGTTTGGAAATGCCGGTATCAACTTAGATAAGAGAGTGCTGTATATACACGGTGTGCCCGCAGACACAAAATTACCCGAGTCAGTAGCATCTATTGCAGATATCCCCGCACATATCACTTTACCGATAGCCTGCGGAAAAATTAACAAGATCCAATAAGAACATGTCAGTATCGAAAGTAGTATATATCACAGGAGGCAGTAAAGGTATCGGCTATGGCATTGCACAATATCTTTTGAATAAAGGGTATCGGGTAGCCATCAGCAGCAGGAAGATGGACGCGGCGCAGCAGGCGGCGAAACAACTTACCGGTGACCCGGGAAATATATTAGCGTTACAATCTGATGTGCGGAATGCCGCAGATGAAGAGAAGGCAGTTGACGACATTCTAAAAAAATGGGGGCAATTGGACGTGCTGGTGGCAAATGCCGGTGTCGGCGTTTTTGCGCCCATTGAAGAGCTTACACACGAACAATGGCACCAGGTAATAGATACAAACGTCACCGGTGTATTCAATAGCGTAAAAGCTGCGGTGGAAGCCATAAAAAAAACCAAAGGCTATATCATCACGATTGCCAGCCTGGCTGGTATCAATTTTTCACCCAACAGCACTGCTTACAACGCCAGCAAATTTGCGATAGTGGGGTTCACCCAGGCTTTAATGCTCGACCTGCGTCAAAAAGATGTTAAGGTGTCTACCATTATGCCCGGCTCCGTGACCAGCCATTTCAATAACCACCAACCCTCTGAAGAGGATGCCTGGAAAATACAGCCGGAAGATATCGGTGAACTGGTGTACGACTTGCTGGTAATGAACCCAAGAACTCTGCCCAGCAAAATAGAAGTACGACCGACTAAACCTCCGGTAAAGAAATAAGACAATGCGTCCTCCTTTTGTCAGGAAATCTTTTCACGTTTTCTCCGCCAAAGGATTGCGAACAAAATAAAAAATCCAATAGCTATCCCAGCAACAATATACATGGGATAGCTATTGCCTGAAGAAAGAAATTCTACCGGATCCGGACTACCAATGAGCACCATATTTGCCCAATAGTAAGGTAGCCAGTTTTCATGTTCACCCTGTTGAATAAAATCCAGCTTAGCCTTCCGCAGCGCTTCATCTTTATTCCATCCTTTGGAAATCAGGGAATGAAACGTATTTGAAATGGTATAGACAGCGCTTTCATCAGCCCTCCACAAAGTGGCAGAGACGGCCGGAATACCGGCAGAAGAAAAGCCCCGTGCCAGGCTGTAAACCCCTTCGCCTATTGCATTCCTGCCGACATTGGTAAAACAGGCGCTCAACATGATAAACTGCGTTGCCGGATGATTCAATAACTGCAATTCAGAAAGCCGGATTACAGAATCCTGCATATACAATACCGGTTCCGAATTAGTCCTGTCTGCATAGGCGTGAGAAAACACGTTTACCACGCTGTATTCAGGAACTTTGGTCAGAAAATTATTACGGCTTGCACGGGCACCGGTCAATAGTTCGGGTCGCTTGTAGAAACGACCCACGGACTGCATAGACCGGGCAGAAAAGGTAAGTTCCGGCATATTAAGCTCCTGCTTAAAAGATGCCGGAGCAAAACCAAGAAAGTCGTTCCCGACACGCCGGTTATTCATTTTCTTCAGCAAAAAGCCCGCTGAATAAACATAGCTGAACGTATAGTCAAAAAGAAGATATTCCTTCCCCTTGACATCCCGCGTGAGCGCTTCAAAAGGAAACAGAAAATTGTCGGTGCAAACGATAACTCTTCCGGGAGCGATTTGCAATGGTGCGAAAATATTTTCAAATAATTCGTTCGAGGCTGTTGCAAAAGATCCAAAATGATTGTTTAGTCGTTGTTTATCTGTACACCAGACCAGGAAATCATCCAGGGTATCTTCCTTCAATTTATCAGTCTTCAATTTCACCATCCTGCTCCCCCCTGCGGTTGACACCAGTGCAAAGCCCAAAGAGTCCTGCAGAAAATAATGAACAAAACTGGCCTTCTTTTTTGCTAACACGAGTTCAAATTTCCGGAGATCAGGAATATCGTCTGCGTATTTATATTGATAATACAGAGGATATTTTTGCTCAAGCGTTTTGATATAGTTTCTGAGCAACTCCTTTGCCTCCACCCATTTCAATTGCTGATGACGGTATTCTGCCGACAGAGGGCCCATCTTTGCTAATTTTTGTTGCTCGTAAACAACCGCAGCTTTATAATTCTGTTCAGTATCACTATCTTCCTGAGACAGATGGCTGGAAGCGCCCAACTCTTTCAATTTGTCGCTCAGCAATACTGCCCGGCTTTTTTCCATAAAGTAAAATGCCCCGGGCATGTCATTGGCCAGATAGCAGGCTTCTAAAGCATGAGCAAAGAACATTCTGGTCTTACCGCGCCAGTACAACCGGCTCCTCTCACCTGTTTGCTCCCGCCGGGATTGTTCTATCACAGTATCTGTTAGCCGGGCAGTTGCCAGGCAGGCATCAAGATAGCGTCCGTCTCCGTTCAACTTATAGAGATTGAGCAATAACTCTGTTTTGTTATTCAATATAACCAGCAACAAATCTATATCTCCAATTGCGTCATATTTGCTTAACGGCAAATAATCCAACAGGTCTTCTCCTGAAAGCCCAAACTCAGACAATCCTTTTTGATAATATGCCTTTGTTTCCGCGAACGCATTTCCGGGTGATGATCTGAAAGCAAGCTCAGCAAGGTTAATATATCCCTTGGCTATTTTTTCCGCATCGTCTGTTTTTTTTGCATACACAATCGTCTGCTCGTAGCAATATTGTGCTTTCTTATAATCCCTTTTCTTCAGAAAATAAAAATTCCCCCAATCGGTATAATCATCTGCTACCTGTGTGTACTCTCCGGTCTTTTTTCGGAGGGCAATCGCATTATCAAATAGTTGTTCAGCCTTGTCGTTAAAGCCCTGCTCCGATGCTATCATTGCTTTTAACATGAACGCAGTAGCCCGTTCAAAATCATCCGGATATTTTTTTGTGTAATAAACGGCTGAGTCCGTATCAGGAACTGCATTTGCCCGGTCGTTTAAATAGTAATAAGACTGCGCTCTCCGGTTAAAGAATTGAGCGATTACAGATTTGTCGGTTGAGACATTTGTCTCGGCCAGCCCCTGAATACATTCCTCTATGCATTGCTGGTAGTCTCCGTTTCTAAAGAGAATATCCGCTTTTAAAATCCGGCTGTATCCGGAAAGCGTCGCCGGGGCTTCTAATGCTCTTTGGATGGAAATAACGCTATCGAGATATGCAAGGCTCTTGTTATAATAGCCGATTGATTGATAAAAGACGCCGAGATTATAATAGCTGTTTAGGGCATAACGCGCAGAGGCTCCGTTTATACCGGAGGTATTAATAGCAAGGGATTCACGCATCCACTCAATACTTTCATCGGTGGCACGGCTATCATTCAACTGAAACTGCAAAGTGGCCATTCGGTGTAACAACCGCGCATACGCGGAATCCTTACACCACAGGCTATCCGTGAACTGATCTCTTAATTCACTTATCTTCCGGAATTTTTCGGGAAGCGGATTCTGACTATTTTCAATAGAAATAATTTTACTCATCACGCCGTGTGCGTGTCTGCACTGAGATTTCCCTTTCGTTACGCAGAAAAAAAGCAAACACAATAACCAGACAACACCTTTAAAACTTCTATTGAAATCAACAGTCATCTGTTCCCGATTTTAAGCAACGTCATCGCTTCGATGATGACAGGTGGTTTCTTGCACCCGCATTGCGTTCCCGGTCGAAGGTTTTTCCTTCTTTCACCTTATGCTCTAATCCCGATAATCTAAACAAAAAGGCCGGGACAGGCTTCGTTTGTAATACCTGAAATATGCTATCTTTTGTATTCAGGCTCATCGGCGATGCGAGCAAATCTTTATACAAATAATACCAGGAAACTGTTTTTCCGGTGGCAACGGGCGCGGCGAATGAGGAGCCCGCAACGGGATCTGCGCCCGCGTCCAACGGATTGGAAAAATAAAAATGTCCCTGATTGTCTATACCATCTGCCTGAACACCCGCATCCACCACATGAGGTGAAAAATTTTGAGTAGGGCTGACCAGGTCTTTGTAGACGGTTGTAATCGTAATCACATTGGGTAACTCAGCCGATAACGACGCAGGATAGAAGTGGACGCTGTCGAGATTTCTCCACTGCAAAGTATCCGTCGGAAATCCGTCTTCCACTGTCATATTATCGTCTTTATTTCCTGCTGCGGCTACCAGCAGAATATTGTTTTTGGTAAGATATTCTTCAATGAAAGCTTTGAGTAAAACCGGGGCAGACAGCTCACCGGATTCTATCCCATCCTCATTAAACTTATGTAAAGGTTCATAATAACCAAAGCTTGCGTTAATGATGTCAACCTTCCTGTTTTGAGCATAGGCGAATCCACAAAGGATACTGTATAAATCGCTTGTTCCTTCCGCATCAAAGACTTTCACCGGTAAAATAGACAAACGCCCTTTTCCATTATTTTCAACTTCGTTAAGGATTAACCGTGCAACCGTAGTTCCATGCCTGCCGGGATTATTATCAGCCCAGTTGCTATTGCCGTCTGCAAAATCCCAGCCGACATCGCCACCCGACAGACAGGAGGGATCGGATGACCGGTATAAATATTCGGGCTGGATGAACGTGGTATCAATACCCGTATCAAATACCGCCACTTTCACTTCTCCCTCCGAATAAGCAGGAGGGGCTGGGAACTGGATTCTCTCCCTGATCGGATCCATAACGGGATATTTAACCGGTAAATTGGTGCTGTAATATAATGGGCCGCTTTCACCCGTCACTTTGGGTTTCGCTCTGCTGCCGGAGCCTCCTCTTGCTACCTCGCCCTGCATAAATAATTCCACACCATTGCCCTCCATCAGGAAGAGCGATGAGTCGCAACTACCACAAACAAACCTTATTTTCAATTCATTCTTCTCTGTTTTTACAATGTTATCCTGCAGCCAGGAGTTAAAATCGGCTCTTGCTGTGCCCGGTTTTAACCATACTATCATCTGCTGATAAGGGTCAGGTTTTACTCCTTCATAAGGAGACCGGATGACGTAATTCGTCCAGTCTTTAGGCAGATCAGCGTTACAATTACATCCCGAGATAATGATTAAAAGCAGAAAGACAGCCAGCCAATCGTGAGTATTCCTGGAAATAGAAATCATCATATCAAAACAATTTAGTTTGGTATAATACGTGAATAATAGCGCTTTCTACAGGATATAGGTTGGACAAGCCGGAAATGAGATTATTCGAATTAAAAGGGTAACAATAAAACGTTCTTAATTCGCGAGCCATTCAGCAGCCAACCTGCTGCCTTCTAATTTTTGGTCTACTACCTGTTTCAATAATTGTTCTGCTTTTTCATTGTCGCCCGGCTGATCCCGCTGGAAAAGAGTAATCGCTTTCAGAAACAAACCCGGATTACTAAATAATTCTTTCTTAACCGACAATTCATCGAAACAAGCCACTGCCATGTCATAGTTTTTTGTTACCATATAAGTGACGCCTGCAAACCTGAGTGCATCGCTGTTTTCGGGATGCACACGGTATACTTCTTCAAATATCTGTAAGGCTCTTTCATAGTCTCCATCGTTAAAGGCGGCCATTCCCTGTTGCAGACTATCTTTAGCGCCATCCATGGTGAGGCTTAGGTGTGACAGTTCCTTTTTCACATATTGGTCTGCCAGTTGGGCCGGACTGCTATGATTATATGAAAATATAAAATAAAGGGCAACCACCGAAAGCAAAACTGCTGCTGCTGCCATGGCTACTCTAAACCATTGCCTCCGGTTATTCATCCGAACTACCGGAGTCCCCTTCTTAAAATATTTTTCTCCTAATGTTTGAAGTGTTTCTTTCAGACTCTCTTCCTGCGACCTGTATTTTTCTGCATTTACCATGTCCGTTTCAATTTTGTTATAGACTCGCAGAAGCTCTGACAGATCTTCATTGGATTTCAGTTCTGCTTCAAACGCTAACTTCTCCTCCGGAGACATTTGACCCGACAAATAATCTTCAATTCGTTCGGCAGGATTATTCATTTTGTCATTCATGTGTTACCATTTCAAGGTTTTGTACTTAGGAGATTGCTTTACCATTTCAACTAACTTAGCCAGACATTCAGATTTTTTCTTTCTTGCGTAAGCATAACTTACATTTAATCTTTTAGCCACTTCCTCCATCCCTATACCACTCCAGCTTAAATTCAGTATCTTCTGACAGCTATCGCCCATCTTTGAAAGTTTTTCACGGAGGAGTATTAGCCGCTCCTGCTCCAAAACACAATCTTCCGCCTGTTTAAAGCTATCCTCTCCAATATGATTAAATCCTTCCGCATCGCTAATTGTTACCTTCTGCGTCCTTCTTTTACTTAACACATTGAGCCACTTGTTCTTACAAATAAGATACAAAAAAGCTTCCATTGGACAGGTTAGGGTAAAAGCTTCCTGGCGGGCCTTGTTATAAATAGTCAGCAGCGCTTCCTGGAAAATATCTGCCGCATCCGTTTCAGTTCCATTATTTTGCATAATCATCCATTTGATCTTTCCGGAATATTTTCGGTAAAGTTCGTCCAGCAATACGGGGTCATTTTCCAGTAATGCATTAATATATTTTTGATCGGGATGTGACATAGCTTTCCTCCTAATGTTAACAAAACAATTGCTTCAAGGGTAAAGAGCGGGTCTCCGAAGGATAAGTATAAATAAGAACGCTGCTTGATTTTCACAGTAGCTATAAAAAGTTGACTTACAAACAATATCTCAAATATAAGTCATTCGTACATGCCGGCTAAGTCGAATCAATAAATTAACCCGTACTCCATTCCGTCAGATAGCAACCTATGTTGAGACTTTAATAAAATCCGATCTAAAATTAGGAAACAAATATGCAAATAGTTGAAACATAACAGCTTTTTATTCAAGCCGCATCATAAACATACCGCTGATCATCAAACGACGATCAGATCAGTATGCACACAAAACTAATTTAACAAAAACAGGATTCGACCCTGATTGATTACTTAATCGTGAGTTCAAAAAGCCGCTCTTTCCCTATAAAGCCTTCTAATTCATCGCCCACTACGCATTCACTCACACCGGCAGGAGTGCCGGTAAAAATATAATCCCCTATATTCAGTGAAAAATAGATGGAGATATGGGCAATCAACTGGTCAAAACTAAATAGCAGATCACCCGAATTACCTTTTTGGACTAACTCTTTATTCTTGTAAAGAGAAAAATTAATGTCATCTCTTCTCATTTCCGGCGTAATATCAATCCATTCTCCAATAATCGCGGAATTATCCCAGGCCTTTGCTTTTTCCCAGGGTAAACCCTTCTTTTTCAATTCATCCTGAATATCACGCGCGGTGAAGTCTATGCCCACTGACACGCCATTATAATATTTTGAAGCGTGTTTTTCCTGTACATACTTGCCATTCTTACATACTCTCAGCACCAATTCGGCTTCTGCATGTAACTCATTCGTAAATTCCGGATAATAAAACGGTGCATGGGACTGAAGCAAGGCACTTTTAGGCTTCATAAAAACCACAGGTTCATGGGGTACTTCATTTCCTAATTCGTGGGCATGTTCAGCATAGTTACGGCCTATACAAAATATCTTCATACAACTATAAGGTTCAATAAGGTTTACCAAAAACACTAAACGATATGAACAACGTGCTTTTAAGTAGATTTCCGGTTTAGTTATAGGAAGATGGATTAAAGGGAAAGGTGCAAAAGTGTCCCGCTAATTTAAGGCAAACAAATTGAAACTTTTATTCCCGACCCTACTTTTTAACCAATATCATCCCGAACTAGACTTTTTTGTTACCAAATTCCATGCTATTTATTAAATTCATGGTTCTTTCTATTCCTATAAAAGCCACATCTTCAATTACTTCTACAGATTTTTCGATTTTTTCGGCTACAATAGGTCTTTCTTCAGGGAACCACTTGCCCAAAACAAAATCTACCTGCATCCCCGTTGGAAAATGATGCCCGATTCCAAATCTCAACCGGGGATATTTATCCGTTCCCAACACCGTCTGAATATCGAAAAGCCCGTTATGACCACCATGGCTTCCGCTCATTCGGAGCCTCAATTTACTTAACGGAAGAGCCAGGTCATCCACGATGGTTAACGTATTGGCAAGTACAATTTTCTCCTTTTCCTGCCAATAGCGGAAAGCCTTGCCACTCTGGTTCATATAGGTGGATGGTTTTATACATATAAACGTTCGGCCTTTCCATCTGATTTCAGCTACCTCTGCCAGGCGGTCTACTCTGAAGGCCCCCTGGTGCTTCCATACGAACGCATCAACCACATCAAAGCCAATATTATGACGGGAGTTGCGGTATTCTTCACCGGGATTACCCAATCCAACAATTAAATACTTTGACATAATATGCCCTGGGATGAAAAAACCCAATCCTTGCAGGGATTGGGTATATAAAATAATAATCGTTTCTATTTCTTGGCGGCAGGTGCTTTGGCGCCGGCAGGAGCAGCGGCTGAACCAGCGGCAGCAGCAGCTCCGGCATCTTCCTGCTGTTTCAACTGACGGGTCATTACAACTGAAGCTATAGGAATCCTGGGCGAATTTAAAATCTCAAAGTTCTCTTCTTTCACATCTTCTACTCTCAGGTTTCCGTTAATTTCCAAATTGCTTAAATCCACCTCTATATTTTCTTTTAAATACTGTGGATAGGTCTTCACCTTTAGCGCTTTCATCTTGGTCACCAGTTTGCCACCCGCCTTAACACCGGCAGCAGTGCCGGTATACTTCAAGGGAATATCGGCTATAACCTTTTTATTATCAATCAATTGCAAGAAATCAACGTGATTCAGTTTGTCGCTCACTTTATCAAACTGAACGTCTTTCAGAATGCAACGGTACTTGCTTCCATCTACTGAAATCTCTGCCAACTGGAAATCCGGGGTGTAAACTAACGGCCGGATGCTCATCGCCGGTACCTGGAAATTTACTTCCTTTTCGCCACCGTAAATTACACCAGGCACGAGACCCTGAGAGCGGAGTTGCCGGGTGGCTTTCTTTCCGGTTCCGGTCCTCAGTTGTCCTTCGATTGTAATTGTCTTCATGTGTTTTTGTGTTTAGAATTTATTATTTATTTCTTAATTGACTGTGTATAAACAAACTTGTAATACTCTGGTTTTCATAAGCATTTTTAATAGCCGTGGCAAATAATCCCGCTACACTCAGCACTTTAATTTTCTCTACATTTTCTCTCAGCGGAATCGTATCGCATACCACCAACTCGTCCAACACGCTGTTCTTTATCGTCAAATAAGCGTTGCTGCTTAAAACAGGATGAGTACACAAGGCCCGCACACTGGTAGCACCGTTATCCATCAGCAAACCCGCCGCTTTCACCAAAGTGCCTCCGGTATCCACAATATCGTCAATCAATACCACATTCCTGCCCTCTACATCGCCAATCACCACCATGCTGGCTATTTCATTTGCCCGCTTCCTGTGTTTGTCACAAATCACCATTTCTGCGTTGAAATAACTGGCAATTTCCCGTATCCGGTTGGCGCTGCCCACATCGGGGGCGGCAAAGGTAAGGTTTTCCAAATTAAGTTGTTGTATATAGGGAATGAAAATAGCCGAACTGTCGAGATGGTCAACCGGAATATCAAAATAACCCTGAATCTGAGGTGCATGCAGATCCATGGTAATCACCCGGTCGGCTCCCGCAGCCGTTAACAGGTTGGCCACCAGTTTACTGCCAATGGCAACCCTTGGCTTGTCCTTTCTGTCCTGACGCGCATATCCGTAATAGGGGATTACCGTGATGATTTTATCGGCTGAAGCCCTTCTCGCCGCGTCCACCATCAGCAACAACTCCATGATATTGTCTGACGGTGAAAAAGTACTCTGAACCAAAAATACATAGTCGCCCCTGATACTCTCCATAAAAGTGGGCTGGATCTCCCCATCACTAAAACGTTGGATATTTACGTTGCCTAAAGAGTGCCCGAATTGCTGGGCGATTTTTTCTGCGAGATAACGGGAAGCCGTGCCGGAAAATAGTTTTGCCTGCGGTTGCATAAACAAGAAGATATGCGGCGAAGATAAAAAAAGGCGCTAACTAAAAAGGAGATATCCCGAAAAAGTGGATAACAGGCGAATGATGCTGAATAAAAAGTCAATACGGGACGGCTATTTGCGCCTCTATATTATGTCTTTTTTCAGCTACAGCCGCGGGTAATAAACCGGGAAGTATCTGAATTCTCCGAAAAGCAGCTTAACTCAGTTGATCGAATGGGTTACCGAAGAACCCGTGGACGCCACCGAGACAGCCTTCGCTTCTTTGGTAACACTCTTCCCGTTCCCGTTAATGGATTTGTAAATAGTCGAACAAATAAATACCGAGAATACCAATACCACAAAATACATTCCGATTAAAAACAACAGGGGTTGAAGAGAGCCAAACAAAAACTGACGATGAGACATTTTCATAAGGATCGGATTTTGAGAATTCTTAAAAAAAATAATATATTACAGTTTTTAAAACGTTTGAAAAGCACGAAAATTATGTTGCCTCCGGAAAAGACATCTATCAAATTCTGGTCGGAAGACGACCGTCCCCGGGAGAAACTTAGAAACAGGGGATCCGAAAACCTAAGCAATTCCGAATTGATTGCCATACTGTTACACCACGGTACGCGACAGAAATCCGCGGTTCAATTAGCCAAAGAAATCCTTCAATTAGGCAACAACAATCTCAACCGTTTGGGCAGGCTTTCCCTAAAAGATTTGATGAAGATCAAAGGAATTGGAGAGGCTAAAGCCATCACCATTGCTGCAGCACTCGAACTGGGCAGAAGAAGACAAGCCAGTGAGGCTTTGGAAAAGCCCGTGGTCACTGATAGCAATAGCGTAGCGAGATACCTCCAGGCAATTCTAAAAGACCAGAACAGGGAAGTATTTGTCGTTCTTTATCTTAACCAGGCGAGTAAGATTAACCATACCGAAATCATCAGTACCGGAGGCATTACCGGCACCGTTGCTGATCCCCGGATCATTTTAAAGAGGGCATTGGAAGAAAATGCCGTAAGCCTTATTCTCTGTCATAACCATCCCTCCGGCAGCCTTAAGCCCAGCCATGCAGACGAAATGCTTACCCAAAGGATCAAAGAAGCCGCCCGGTTTTTTGACATCCGCGTGATGGACCATATCATCGTTAGCGAAATGGGCTTTTTCAGTTTTGCAGATGAGGGATTGCTGTAGGAAGACCCGCAGAAATTTGATTTTGCAGATCAATTTTTCCGGCTAAAGTATTGGCTCTATTTCGCAGAATATTCGATACTGCTCAACTGGGGTGACACTTCGAATCGGGGCGGTAACACTTCTAAGATGAATTAATTCGTAACGATTTTCCCACAGGCATACAACTCTATTTCTTTACAAGCTCATGAAACTGAGCATTGTCCTACAATACAAAAGATTTAGGCTAATTCAGATAATCCTTTAAGAACGATGCTATTTCCTTTCCCGTTCCAGGAATGCAGCTGCACTAGCCTTAAATTCATCAAGAGAAGTAAACTGCTTATCGATTGTATTTGTGAGTCTTGACCTATCTTTCTTGGGTAATTTTTCAAAATCTTCATTGACAACCCAACCTCTGAAATTTAGCTTTTCCATCCGATACTCAAGGCAGCTTATTGTCGCCAATCTCGCTTTTGCAACATCTTTTACTCCAAACAAATAAATTGGGCGTCCGTTTGGTGAAAATGAATAATCAGCTTCAAGATCATCTCTGTTCGGTATCGGCAACACTTTTTTTTGTGGCTTAAACTCTTGTAATTCTTTTACGATAAATTCATCAAGCAATTCATAAAATAAATTTTCAATAGATTCTCTTTTAAAGTACCGCATACTGCCAATTTTCGCGAAAGCCTGAGTTATGTGCATGATATTGGTATATATCGTATCAGTACTCGTATCTAAATAAATGTTACCATCGTCCTCTAACAAGCCGTTTTCTGCAAGTATCTTCTGTAGGATTGATTCTTTGTTTTCTGTATCAATGTCGTAAGTGTATGACAAGCGCTGCAAAGTCAACCCAAAATCGCATAAAGTGTATTTATTTTCATCTTTTTGCGTAATAAAGAGATCTACCATGTCACCATCTTCATGATAAATAGGAAGTAGCAATTGATAAACCCCCGGCCGCTTTTCCTTAATAGAAATCCTTCCGTTGAAATCAGATTTTATATATGTGAGTATATCATTCATTCCTCAGTATTAAAACTCAAGCTCTAACTGACCAGATGGAGGAGGGAAATGCTTCTTTCTGTCGGCCGGCAAAATATTTATGTGCCTAATATAAAACTGTATTGCATCTTCTATGGTCGAATATTCTTTTGTCTCCTGAATATGTTTTTCAATTTTAATACCATTATTAATATCATCTGCCCTAACGGTGTGTATATGGAAAAACGAGTGGTGCGGCACTCCTATCGTTTCCCCATGCAAACCGTTACACCGAAATAGGCAAATTTTTCCTTTCTCCTCCTTAGGGTCATAAACAAGACCAACTGAAAAATTCTCCTGGAATGCTTTGTTTCTCGAAATAAACCCTGTAAAATTATATTCACCATCAACTGATACCATACCAAAAATCGTTTTAAAACTGCCTCTACTGATTCCAGAATCTCTCGGTGCCTCAATTATAGTCTTTGGACAAACAATCAAATCTTGTATTAACTGATCTGAGTACATTCCCGTATATATCTATAATACCGTAAACATACAAAATTTTAATTTCGAACACAAAAGCAACTATCACTTACCAATCACGGCGGGCTTCCCATCCTAAGAATTCGTGTTGCTTGCAAACGCCCCGTTGGTTACCGTAACAAAATTAAAACAACTACGGCACAAGTGGGGTGAACAAACAAGCGACTTAATAGTATAAATGCAGGCCATTATCAATCAATCGCGGTAATCTTATTGCAACACAGTATCTAGAGGAATTTAGCGGCTTAACGTTTGCAACTGCCTTCACGAATGCTATGGTTTGGAGTTCCAGGCTAACAGAATACTGTTATTCCTATTGCGTGCGCGCACTGTTCTACTGAGACAA
>JACFNM010000559.1 GCA_019454915.1 Chitinophagaceae bacterium | reverse complement strand
TTGGCGCCAATGCCACCATAGTATGCGGCTATGAGATAGGTGAATATGCCTTTATTGGCGCCGGCGCCGTCGTAACCAAAGAAGTTCCGGCCTACGCGGTTGTAGTGGGTAATCCCGCGCGACAAACCGGCTGGATGAGCCGAAACGGACATAAACTAAAATTTGATGAAGAGGGGATAGCAATTTGTCCTGAAACAAAAGAAAGATACTTACTGAAAGATAATAGGGTAACCCTGACACCATGAATGAATCCGAAAAAATAAAATTCGCCGTCGTTGGACTGGGACATATCGGCAAACGACACGCCGCCATGATCAGCCAAAATAATGAATGTTCCTGGGTAGCAGGATGCGACATCCTGAGCAAAGAACAGGTGAAGATAGATAATAGCCAGGTGGCTTATTTCCATTCGGTGGATGATTTACTCGGGAGCGGTACCGACTTCGACGTACTGAGCATCGCCACCCCCAATGGACTACATGAAGAACACGCTTTAAAGGGCATAAAAGCAGGCAAACACGTGGTTATTGAGAAGCCCATGAGCCTCACCAAAGCGGGCTGTGAACGCATCATCTATGAAGCGCTTCGTCATCACCGGCAGGTATTTTGTATCATGCAAAACCGGTACTCACCCACTTCAGTCTGGCTAAAAGACATCCTGCTGAAAGGAATACTCGGCAAGATTTACATGGTGCAGATCAACTGCTACTGGAACCGCGACGCCCGGTACTATACTGCGGGCAACTGGCACGGCACCGGGGCGCTGGATGGCGGCACCTTGTTTACCCAGTTTTCGCATTTCATTGATATCATGTTTTGGCTCTTTGGAGACATCAAAAACATCACCGGACGATTTGAAAATTTTAACCATAAGGGAATGATTGATTTCGAGGATTCGGGATTCATACAATTCGACTTTGTGAACGGAGGCATGGGAAACCTCAGCTATTCCACCTCCTGCTGGGACAAGAATTTAGAGAGCAGCATTACGATCATTGCCGAAAACGGTATGGTGAAAGTAGGAGGACAGTACATGAACCAGGTGGACTTCTGTCACATTAAAGACTACACGATGCCCGAGTTGCCGCCTGCCAATCCGCCCAACGATTACGGTCCTTACAAAGGCTCCGCGGCCAATCACCATTATATATTCGAAAATGTCGTTGACGTGTTGAAAGGGCGGGCGCCCATTACCACCAACGCTCTGGAAGGATTAAAAGTAGTGGAGATCATTGAACGGATCTATAGTTTGAAGCGCGAAGCCGTGTGATATTTCAGGCTAACCAAGCCGTCTGACCTTCAGTACTGACCGCAGCAGCAACCCTAATCCGACAATATCTTTAGTTACCATACGTTAATTGTATCTGTAATGAATTGATATTCATCCACTACAACAGCAACCATGACCATTCACAACCTTTTTTATAAACCTGTACTGGCCATTTTTGTCTTCAGCGGTCTGCTCTATTCCTGCAAAACGACCCGACCCGTACAGTATCTTACCGGCCCCATCGACACCGCCGCTATCAGCCGGATCTCCCTCCCCGAGCCACGGATACAGAAAGGCGACCTCATAGGCATCACCGTGTACAGCGACAATCCCGAGGCTACCGCCATTTTCAACCAGCAAATGAATACCGCGATGGCTTCGGATGCCGTATCCGGAAGCGGCTCCGGCGCTCCGGCAATGCCCGGTTATTTAGTAGACACCAGGGGCAATATCCGTTTCCAGGTATTAGGGGAACTCCACATAGAAGGACTCACCAAAGCGGAATTGGAATCCCTGTTGAAAGAAAAATTAGCCGGCGTCTATCTTTCCAACCCCTATTTCAATATTCGTTTTTTGAATTACAAATTCACGATCCTCGGAGAGGTAGCGAAGCAGGGCGTATATAATATTCCGGGGGAGAACATCAACATCCTCGAAGCAATCGG
>JACFNM010000558.1 GCA_019454915.1 Chitinophagaceae bacterium | reverse complement strand
AGATGATTGGCTCTGATCAAATTCTGAATTGACTCTTTCATGGGCCCGGCGCCTATAATATTCAATCGGGGCAGGTCTTCCGATTTATTCAATTCAGTATATACTTTCAATAGAAGATCAATTCCCTTTTGAGGATACAGGGTGCCTATGAATAAGAAATCAGTCTTACTGCTTTCCGTGGCCGATAAATCGAAATGATGGTTTATTGCGACCGTATTATGCGCCACAAATAACTTAGCTGAATCAATTCCATTCCCGACATATTTCTGAATAGGATAACTGCTGTAAAATAATATAGCGTCCGCTCTCTTAGCAAACAAGAACCTGACTTTATCCCAGGTGGTCTTTGAAGCGAGTTTATTCTCGTAGCTAGCCGATACCCCAATACCCCAAAGAATGAATTTATATGCTCTTTTTGTAAATAACAGCCTCATCAACGATATCCATCTGCTGTTGGAGATGCCAATTACCACATCATAATTACGGGCTATTTTTTTTAGATTCGTCTTATGAATAAATAACGGGCCTATATTATATCCCGGAGTATAAATGGTCTTAAATTTAAATTTTTCTCCATGAAAGTCTTTGTCAACGTGTGTAACGGTGAGATCATACACGTCATTCAGTAATTCAAAAATTTTTATCCGGTAAGACCAAACCTTGTTATAAACAATTAATACTCTCTTCTTATTCATAAATTGTAAAGCGTTACCAGATGCTGAATTATTCTTGGAGCGGTTTTGCCATCCCATAATTCAGGAATACTTCCTTTTTTCCAGTTACCACTAAAGAGCTTCTCCAATGCCGGTTGGATAGCTTTTGGATTTGTTCCTATTAATTCATTAGTGCCCAATGTGATGGTTTCAGGGCGTTCCGTATTGTCTCTCAGGGTCAGGCAGGGTACGCCCATTACCGTAGTTTCTTCTGTAATGCCGCCTGAATCGGTAATGACGGCTTTGGATTTCTCTACGAGATAATTAAATTCCAGGTAGCCTAACGGTTCAATCATATACAGGGATGGATAAGAAATTCCGATCCCCTGCAAAATTTTAGCGGTCCTGGGGTGTACCGGAAATACCAGAGGCAGCCCGTGCGAATGGGCTATAATCTCACTCATTAACTGCCTCAGCTTTTCTTCTTCATCAACATTAGCCGGACGATGAAGTGTCATCACCAGATATTCTTTTTCTTTTAGTCCGATTTCGTCCCAAATTGGCGGCTTACGAAACCGGGATCTGTTTTTCAGAAGGGTATCTATCATGGTGTTCCCTACCCAGAAAATCCGGCTTTCATCAATACCGCTTTTTTTCAAATTGGCATTGGCAATCGGGGTAGTCGTAAAAAAGTAATTGGTTATACTATCCGTTACCATCCTGTTGATTTCTTCAGGCATAGACCAGTCGCCGGAACGGATTCCCGCTTCCACATGACCAACCCTGACTCCCATCTTTTGAGCAACGATAGAACAGGCCATCGTGGAAGTAACATCTCCTACAACGAGACAAATATCAGGTTTGCTGGTCATTAACAACTTTTCATACCCAAGCATAATGGCAGAAGTTTGTTCCGCCTGGGTTCCGCCACCCGCTCCCAAATTGACATCGGGCTGCGGAATTCCCAACTCGATAAAAAAATTATCGCTCATATTCTTGTCATAATGCTGACCGGTATGTATAAGTCGGTAAGACACAGGCATTCCGCTTTTCTTTACGTCTTCTATAGCTTCGATAATAGGTGCTATTTTCATGAAATTCGGCCTCGCCCCGGCGATGATATCAACCTCTAATTTGTCTTGCATTAATTCTGTACTTTTGATTATTGAACGTTTATTAAATCCAGGTCTATAAAATAGCGTGTGTTTATTCTCTACTCAGATTATTACTCATTTCTTCTTTTTCTTATCAGGCACGTCAAAATATTCGGAGTATCCGTATCCGTA
>JACFNM010000037.1 GCA_019454915.1 Chitinophagaceae bacterium | reverse complement strand
CCGTAGGAGAATACCTGCTCTTAGGCAGTGTGCATAAGGATTTTGGAAGAGAGGGTAATTTACTTGCTGCTCAATATTTTTTTGTATCCAATATAAGCTATATCCGTAATGAGCAGTCCTATTTTCTTTTAAACCGCAATACAGGTCAACCCCTGCCCAATGCTTCCATACAGGTGTGGGCGTCCAAATATGACTATACCGACAGGAAAAATAAGCTGAGAAAGGCCGAATGGGTAACCTCCGACGAACATGGGCGGTTCCAACTCAACGCAGACAAAAATGATTCGCGAAATATTCGCCTGGAAATTAAATGGCAGGATGACTATCTCTTCCCGGACGATTACCAGTATTTGTACACAAGATATTACGCTGATGAAGTCAACCGTTCTGACGCCGCATATGAGCAGAAAAATGCCCGTTTGTTTTTCTTTACGGACAGGAGTATCTATCGTCCCGGTCAAATCGTATATTTTAAGGGTATTGCCATCACCAGGAACGCCGCTAACCGAAAGGCAAAATTGATCACGAATCAACGGGTAAAGGTGTTATTGCTGGATGTCAACAGACAAACCCTGGATTCTCTTACGATCACGCTGAATGAATTCGGCTCCGTGAACGGGCAATTTCGACTGCCCCAGAACGCCCTCACGGGAAACTTTTCCATACGCACGGAAGGCTATAACCAAAGCAGCAGCAGTTTTGCCGTGGAAGAGTATAAACGTCCGAAGTTCAGCGTAACCATCCGGAAGCCCACGGAAAGTTACCGAGTAAATGATACCGTTGTCGTCAGGGGTTCTGCCCAGGCATACGCAGGCAATAACATAGATGGCGCCCAAGTCAGGTACAGGATCTCACGCGAGGCAAAGTTCTTCTCTCCCTGGTTGTTTTTCAGACGACGATTTCCGGCAACTACGGCGATGGAAATCGCCAACGGCGTCACTACCACCGATGCGTCAGGAGAATTCGTTTTGCAATTTGCCGCCCTGCCCGACCATAGCTTCATGCGTTCACTCGACCCGGTATTCGACTATACGATAACCGTGGATGTAACGGATATCAACGGCGAAACGAGAAGCAGCACCGAAGTCATACAAATTGGTTATAAAGCCATCCGACTGGAAATTGGATTGGCGCAAAAAGGGCCGGTTGCAATGGATGCATTCAACAGTTTTTCTGTCACCAGTGAAAACCTCAATAACGAGTTCGAGCCGGTTGCGGCAAGCGTAAATATATACCCGTTAACAGGCCCGGGAAGACTCATTCGCGAAAGGTATTGGGAGAAGCCCGATCAGTTTCTTTATACAAAAGAAGAATACCTCCGGTATTTTCCGCATGATGAATATGATGAAGAGAGGGATTATCACAATTGGACAAAAGGAGAACTCATGTATTCCGATACCCTCACAACCGCTCCAGGCACAGCTTACGTATTATCCCATGCATCGGATAAAGCAAAATCCAAATTCCAACCCGGATGGTATGTCATAGAAGTTACCGCCAAAGATCGTTTCGGAACCGACGTGAAGGCGGTGGAATATGTAGAATTGTATAACGACAAATCAAAAGAGCTTTCTGTACCCGCTTATCAATGGAATACGGACATTACGCAATCTGTTGAACCGGGTGGCAGGGTGTCTGTAATCACGGGCAGTTCAGCGGAGCAGGTATTCCTGATTCAGCAAATAGACCGGAATAAGGAGAGGATAATTAGCCCGCGCGATAATGAAACGCAGCGTGATTCGGAGTATCAGTTCTTCAACATAAACAAAGAGAAAAGAGAATTTACATACGCAATAACGGAAGCGGACAGGGGAGGATTTGGGATTATTCAGTTCTTTGTAAAAAACAACCGCTTCTATCTGCACAGCCGGCAAATTGATGTACCCTGGACCAACAAACAATTAAACATCAGCTACATTAGTTTCAGGGATAAGCTGGAGCCGGGCAGCCGTGAGAAATGGGAGGTGAAGATTAGCGGGAAGCAGGGTGAGAAAGTGGCCGCTGAGACGCTCGTATCTATGTATGATGCTTCTTTAGATCAGTTCAGCCCGCATCAATGGAATGTGCCGCAGATTTGGCCAAATTATTGGGTGGTTTCTACCTGGCTGGCTAACGATAATTTTAATGCGGTTGAATCCGTGCAGCGAGATGAACTTAAAAATGAAGCAGGCAATAGTGATCCTGCTTATACAAAGGTTTACGATCAGTTGATGGACCTGGATATGTCGTATGGCGGGCTTTTAAATGATGTGGTGGTAACAGGCTATGGAATGCTAAGAGGGAGGGTTCCGGGGTTAAAAGTAGCCAGAGAATCGTCTCGTTTTACCCCGCCTGCGGTTGCCATGGATATGGAGCTACAAGAAATGCCTAAACCTGAAAGTGAGGATTTCGCGAATGGAGAGGTGGAACCCATAAATGCCGCTACTCCTTCTAATAATACGCCTATTCGGAAAAACTTCAACGAAACCTCTTTCTTTTTCCCCGACTTAAAAACGGACAGTGAAGGCAATGTATCTTTCAGTTTCACCACACCCGAGGCTTTAACCCGGTGGAGACTGATGACGCTGGCACATACGCAATCGCTTGCCTTCGGGTATGTGCAGCAGTTTGCAGTTACACAAAAGGATTTAATGGTGCAACCGAATGCACCTCGTTTTGTACGTGAAAAGGATCATTTCTCCTTCAGTACAAAAATTGCAAATCTCAGCGACGGTTTGGTTAATGGATTCGCCAGGCTGGAACTCTTTGACGCAACGACCAACCGTCCGGTGGATGATCTGTTCCACAATGCGGTACCGGTTAAGAATTTCTCTGTGGCAGCGGGACAAAGCATTGCGTTATCATTTCAACTGGATATTCCTGAAGACTTTAATACGCCGTTGTTATACCGGATTAGCGCCACTTCCTCACAGCGTACGGACGGCAGCACGCTCACAGACGGAGAGGAAAACGTAATCCCGGTGTTGAATAATCGCATGCTGGTTACCGAGTCACTGCCGTTGAATATGCGCGGCTCAGGTACAAAATCCTTCCGGTTTGAAAAGTTGTTGAAACAGGATACTTCGGCAAAATCAACGCTGAAGAATTATGCGCTCACTGTGGAATATACGCCACAGCCGGTTTGGTACGCCGTGCAGTCTCTGCCCTATTTGATTGAATATCCTTACGAATGTTCAGAACAGACCTTCAACAGGTATTATGCAAACACACTGGCATCCTATATTGCCAATAGCGCCCCGAGGATTAAGGAGATGTATAACCAATGGCAAAACGACACTTCCAACGGCAAATCCCTCGTTTCTGCTCTTCAAAAAAATGAAGAACTGAAAAGCATCCTCCTCCAGGAAACGCCCTGGGTATTACAGGCGCAAAATGAAACACAGCAAAAGCAAAATATAGCGCTGTTGTTTGACGTGGTGCGCATGGGTCAGGAAGCAGGTGCCAACGTAAACAAGCTGAGGGAAATGCAAACATCTAATGGTGGTTTCGTATGGTTTAAGGGAGGTCAGGATAATCGTTATATCACTCAGTACATATTGACTGGTCTGGGACATCTACTAAAGCTAAATGCCCTTTCAGCGGAAAGCGGAGCCCAATGGAATTCAATCCTGTCAAAAGCGCTCGAATATGCCGATGAGCGGATACGGGAGGACTATCAGGAATTGATAAAGCAAAAAGAAGACCTGAACAAGAACCACCTGAGCGGAATAGCAATACAGTATCTGTATATGCGCAGTTTCTTCACCAGCCAGAAGCCGAAATCCGGTTCGCTCAAAGCCTATCAATTTTACCTGCAACAGGCAAAGCGGTATTGGTTAAAACAAAGCGCCTATATGAAGGGAATGATAGCGTTGAGTTTGTATCGCAGCGACGAACAGGATGTTGCCAGGTCCATTATAGCTTCCTTAAAGGAAAATGCGATGACCCATGAAGACCTGGGTATGTATTGGAAAGATATTCGTCCCGGTTTCTACTGGTACGAGGCGCCGGTAGAAACCCAGTCATTGCTGATAGAAGCGTTTCAGGAAATAACAAAGGATACAAAGTCGGTGGAGGAAATGAAGCTTTGGTTATTAAAACAAAAGCAAACGCAGCACTGGGGTAGTACCAAATCAACTGCCGAGGCATGCTATGCCTTATTGCTCCAGGGGCGTAACGAGCTAAACGATCAGCGGCCCGTTACGATTCACTTAGGAGCTAAGGAATACAGCAGTACCGAAAATAGTGAAGCGGGAACGGGGTATTTTAAGTTCAGGCTGGAAGGAGAGGATGTTAGTCCCGCAATGGGAAATATCCGGGTTACCGTTGCTCCTTCTTCGCAGGGCCAGGGCTCCGCGAGTTGGGGCGCCGTTTACTGGCAGTATTTCGAAGACCTTGACAAAGTATCGGCGTCTTCAGACAACAAAGCCCCATTGCGCCTAAACAAACAATTATGGGTAGAGCGGAACGGGGAAAGAGGACCAGTGCTGTTACCTATTGATAACAACACCGGCTTAAAGGTCGGAGACAAACTCAAAGTGAGGATTGAATTGAGAGCAGACCGGGATATGGAGTACGTGCACATGAAGGATCTCAGGGCAGCGGGAACAGAGCCAGCCAATGTGTTGAGTGGTTACCGGTGGCAGGATGGCCTCGGGTATTATGAAAGCACCCGTGATGCTTCCACGAATTTCTTCTTCAGTTGGTTAAGAAAGGGCACTTATGTTTTTGAATACCCGTTATTCGTAACGCACCAGGGAGATTTCTCCTCCGGTGTAACCACTATTCAGTGTATGTATGCGCCGGAGTTTACATCACATTCAGAGGGGATACGGATAAAGGTGTCTGAATAAAAAAGGTAGTGGTTAGCATAAGTCAACTACCCCGGTTCTGTAGATAAGGGCTATACGGCAGAGGAGCTGTTATAGTCCTTAATCAGGACTAAGAATTTATACTTATCGGACAAAAACCATCAAAAATCGAAGACAAAAATACGTCTGCCGAATAAAGTTCATTTAGGAGAGAATCCGTCGCATCTTTACATTGTTGAATCATTAGGATAGATGATCAGACATCAATAAGCAAATGAGGTTGCTTAGTAAAACCCGCCAGAAAATAAACAGACTTGTTAAGCCCTGTGCTTTTTTCGGAATAATGACCGGTCTTCCAAAGACTGGTTTTTTATTTTCTATGAAGTCCGGGAGATTAGTCAATTCAAGCGCCGAATGACTCCAAGCAGAAGATTTAAGACATAGCTTAATTGCATAATCAGGAGAAACCAAATGAGAAAGGGTACCAACATCGGCAAGTTAGGTCCCGTTTGAAAAGACAATTCGCCCGCAGACGCCGGGTTTTGACTGCCTGAGAAATAATAGAACAACACGATGATGATGAACACCACGCCAATAGTCGTTAGCGTGTGTATCCAGATGAGTATTTTGGAAAACAGGATTCTTGTTGTAAAAAGATACAGTATCCATAAGAGTAAAAACAACATGGCGAAGGATTTCAGGGAGTCTGCAAAATTCAGGGAATAAGCGGCTCCTTTAATCGCCAGGTTCATCGAGTGTTTGTAGGGAATAAAAGACATCAGGATGAGTAACAGCGCAAGGGGTACAAATAAATAGTATGGCTTAAATTTAAACGGCATAGCAGACTTTGAAATGAAAACAGAATGTCAATATAAAGGATTTTATTCAATGCACCTCAATCATCCATTCTATCCGCCCTTTTGCACAATAATCATGCAAAACCAACTGCCCTGTGTATAATTTTACCGGTATGTCAAAGATGGTTGGACATACTTCAACAGATTGAAAAGATAAAACTTAACTGTCAGATTAAATAATAACTATTACAAATGAATAACCCGTTCCTTATGAAGAAACGGGTTATCACTTATTTACGTCGGGTATGGATAATACTCAACTATCTTTCTTATGCTGTTACTTTCCCTCTCACTTTTGCTACCACTTCTTCTGCGATATTGTTCGGTGTCGGACTGTAATGGCTAAACTCCATGGTGGAAGTAGCACGGCCGGAAGTTAGAGAACGGAGCTGGGTTACATATCCAAACATTTCACTCAAAGGAACTTTGGCTTTGATTACCTGGAGATTGTTACGGCTGTCCATCCCTTCCAGGATACCCCGGCGGCGGTTGATATCACCGGTTACGTCTCCCATGTATTGATCGGGAGTCAACACCTCTACCTTCATGATAGGTTCCAGTAATACGGGTTTGGCTTTACGTCCGGCTTCTCTGAAGCCTGCTTTGGCACAAAGCTCAAACGACATAGAATCAGAATCCACGTCGTGATAACTTCCGTCAAATACGCGAATCTTCATATTCTGCACCGGATAGTTGGCTAACACGCCGTTAGTCATCGAAGTTTCAAAACCTTTTTGAATAGCCGGAACAAATTCACGGGGAATAGACCCTCCGAAGATATCGTTCACAAACTGGAAGGATTTACCGGGATTCTCTTTAATCCACTCTTCATCAGCCGGTCCCATTTCGAATACGATATCAGCAAATTTACCCCTACCACCTGTTTGTTTTTTCAGTACCTCGCGATGTTCAACAGTAGTCGTAAATGCTTCTTTGTAAGCTACCTGGGGAGCGCCCTGGTTTACGTCCACTTTGAATTCACGACGCATACGGTCTATAATAATTTCCAGGTGTAATTCTCCCATTCCACGGAGGATGGTCTGACCCGTATCTTCATCCGTATTTACACGCAGCGTAGGATCTTCTTCCACTAACTTACCGATGGCGATACCCATCTTATCAACGTCTACCTGTGTTTTAGGCTCAATGGCGATGGCGATTACGGGTTCGGGAATGAACATATTCTCCAGCGTAATAGGATGATTTTCGTCACAAAGCGTATCTCCGGTCTTAATTTCTTTAAATCCGATGGCAGCGCCAATATCTCCCGCTTCAATGAAGTCAACGGGGTTTTGTTTATTGGCAAACATCTTCATGATTCTGCTTATCCTTTCTTTCTTACCGCTTCTCACATTTAATACATAGGAACCTGCGTCCAAATGTCCGGAATACACACGGAAAAATGCCAGGCGGCCCACGAAGGGGTCAGTCATGATCTTGAAAGCCAGCGCTGCAAAAGGCTCTTTTGCATCCGGCTTCCTTTCTTCCACTTCGCCCGTGTCAGGATTCGTTCCGTCAATTGCTTCAATGTCCACCGGAGAAGGAAGATAACGACACACGGCATCCAGCGCCGTTTGTACACCCTTATTTTTAAAAGAAGAACCACACATCATGGGCACAATGCTCAGGTCAATAGTCGCTTTACGGATGGCAGTATGCATTTCATCTTCCGTAATCGTATTGGGGTCTTCAAAGAATTTCTCCATTAAATTATCGTCGTACTCTGCCACAGCCTCTATAAGGTGCCCCCGCCATTCATTCGCTTCCTCAAGCATATCGGCCGGCACATCCACTTCGTCAAAGGTCATGCCTTCCGTCTCGTCATGCCAGATGATCCCTTTCATCTTGATAAGGTCAACCACGCCCTTGAAATTTTCTTCCGCACCGATGGGCAACTGCAAGGGAACCGCTTTTGCTCCTAACATTTCCTTTACCTGCTTTACCACATTCAGGAAGTCGGCGCCCGAGCGGTCCATTTTATTCACAAAGCCAATCCTCGGTACCTTGTAGCGGTTTGCCTGACGCCATACCGTTTCACTCTGCGGCTCAACGCCGTCCACGGCGGAAAATAAAGCGATCAGCCCGTCCAGTACACGCATAGAACGCTCCACTTCTACGGTAAAGTCCACGTGCCCCGGAGTATCAATAATGTTAAAACTATATTTTTTTGAGTCTGCTGTCGGTTTACCCTTGACAGTAGGAAATACCCATTGACAACTAACAGCCGCTGAGGTAATGGTAATACCTCTTTCTTTTTCCTGTTCCATCCAGTCGGTTGTGGCAGATCCATCGTGTGTTTCACCGGTCTTGTGGATCATGCCGGTGTAGCGCAGAATACGCTCTGTAGTAGTGGTTTTTCCTGCATCAATATGCGCAGCGATACCGAAGTTTCTTTGAAGTTTTAAATCTGCCATTCTATATGGGATTAAGTATGATAACTTTTTATGCCCGGGACATTCTGTCCCTGACTATATTTTTTTGAGGCGCAAAGGTAGCAATAATACCGTTAAAACCATGACAGCAGGCTGCTAAAATTTTATACAAAGCGAAATCCCCGGTTGCAATTTCCCTTTCGCCGGCGAAAAAACCCCGCCGTTTGGTACCTTTGTCTGAACTTTCAACTAAAAGAGACTCCCTGCATAGCTGGGAGATTAGAAGATGTTACAAAAAAAAGTGGTGATCATAGGCGGCGGGTTTGCCGGGATTAATTTTGCCCAACACCTCTCCAATCATCCAAATTTCGATATAACACTGGCGGATAAAGACAATTATAATTTCTTTCCGCCTCTGCTCTACCAGGTCGCTACGGGCTTTTTGGAGGCTTCAAACATCAGCTATCCGTTCCGGAAAATGTTTCAGAAAAAAAAGAACCTGCATTTTCGGATGGGCTCATTACTGCGCGTATTAGCCGCAGAAAATAAAGTGGTGTTATCTTCTGGTGAACTGGAATATGACTACCTCGTGCTGGCGACGGGAACAGAGACTAATTTTTTTGGGATGGAGCAGGTGAAGGCGAATGCTATTCCCATGAAAACCCTCGGCGATGCGTTGGAAATGCGGAATTACCTGCTGCAGCAGTTGGAGGCAGCCACCATTACTACCGACAAGAAGGAGAGAGAGAAATACCTGACGATTGTTATCGCCGGGGGAGGACCCACCGGAGTTGAAGTGTCGGGTATGCTCGCGGAAATGAGGAAGCACGTGGTACGCAAAGACTACCCCGAATTCAATACGGTAAAGAATGAAAGCCATATATACCTCGTTGATGGCGGCAGCCACCTGCTGGCGCCGATGAGCGCCCAATCACAAAAGGATACCTTCGATGCGCTTTCTAAAATAGGCGTGGAAATCAAGTTAAACACAAGAGTCAGGGATTATAAAGACGACCTGGTGATGCTCTCTAACGGAGAAAGTATCCCAAGCAAAACCCTGATTTGGGCTGCAGGGGTATCCGGCAAGGCCATTGACGGCCTACCGGCGGAAGCTTTGGGGCATGCCAACCGGCTGTTGACGGACGAGTATCAGAAAGTACAGCATACCGATAATATTTTTGCCGTTGGCGATATCAGTCTGCTTGATGCCGATCCCGGTTTCCCAAAAGGTCACCCGCAGGTGGCGCAGGTGGCGCTTCAGCAGGGGAAGCACTTAGCAGATAACTTGAAGAGATTGTCCACCGGGCATCCCCTAAAGCCGTTTCGTTATCGGGACAAGGGCTCGATGGCGATAATCGGGCGCAACAAAGCGGTGGCGGACCTGCCCATGCCCAAACTACATTTCAAGGGATTCATCGCCTGGTTTATGTGGGTATTCATCCACCTGATTTCGCTGGTTACGTTCAGAAATAAGTTAACTACTTTATATAACTGGATGATTGCTTATTTTACCAGGGACCAGGCGTTAAGAATGATCATCAGACCTTTTAAGAAGGAATAAGAGAGATAAACAAAGCAGAAGACTTATCCTTCTTCGTCATTGCCGCCGTCGAACTGAACCACGAGCATAATTTGAACGAAATTCTTATCTCCCTGTTTGGTTAACGTGTAATTGTATTGGTTCACATACCCCAACTGCGCCATCAGGGTAGGGCTTAATACATATCCTATCCCTGCATAAAAACGGTTACGCTCAAAGTGAGGCGCCTTATTATTTAAAAACACTTCGTCATATACATTTAGATAGAAGGTTTCAGGTTTCAAATCAACATCATTAACAGGCAAAACGGTGCTCAGCCGGTACCGAAAGCGGTTACGATATCTCCCGTTCATCCATTTTTGTTCTATCCGGTACCGGTGTTCAACCTTTAACCTTTCTATAGAATGATTCAGGTTAAGCTGCTGCCAAATCCGAAACTCTTCCGTATCCAGAGGCTTTGAGAAGTTGCCCTCTCCCGCATAGGTTGCATACCGGCCCAGTCCCAGTAATACGGAAAAATTTTCATTTACTTTATAACCGATTCCTCCTTTTACTTCATAATAAAAGAAACGGTTTGCCAAACGATTGGACCTCGTTTGTAATTCAGTAAAAGCCTCCCATCTTTTGTTGAATTCCAGTTGAGAATTTACGATGAGCCAGGAACCCGTCGAATTTTCCTGAGAAAACACAGAAACGGCCATGGTGAGGCAGAAAAGAAAAATGACTCCCGCCATCACGCCATTTCTTTTTTTAAGTCTCAGTTTGATCAACCAAATCTCCACTCTATTGCTATTTATAAAAAAACCCTACCGAAATTACAGCAGGGTAAAAAACAAAAAAATATTCTGAATTTACACCTTGAAATGTGCAAATGCCTTGTTCGCATCCGCCATACGGTGTGTATCTTCTTTCTTTTTGAAAGCCGCTCCTTCTCCCTTGCTTGCCGCCACAATTTCATTCGCCAGTTTATCAGCCATAGTTTTTCCGTTTCTTTCACGGCTGTAGCGTATAAGCCATTTAATACTCAGCGAAATTTTTCTGTCGGGGCGTACTTCTGTTGGAATCTGAAAAGTGGCTCCCCCGATTCTGCGGCTGCGTACTTCCACGCTGGGCGTAACATTACTTAATGCCCGTTTCCATACTTCATATCCGTCTTCACCTGAAATTTTCGAAACCCGCTCAACAGCATTATAAAAGATATCATAAGCCGTGCTTTTCTTTCCTCCCCACATCAAATTATTTACAAATCGGGTCACCAGCGTATCATTGAACTTAGGATCCGGCGACAATGGTAATTTTTTGGCTTGTGCTTTACGCATAGTATACTATATAAATATTTTTCTTCAACAATCCGTTACGGTTCTTTACTGCTATTTCTTAGCTTTTTCTCTCTTCGTCCCATATTTGGACCGGCTTTGTTTACGATCCTTCACTCCGGCAGTATCTAAACTACCTCTGACAATATGATAACGAACACCTGGTAAGTCTTTTACACGGCCACCCCTGATTAAAACTATCGAGTGTTCCTGTAAATTATGCCCTTCCCCTGGGATATAGGCAATTACCTCCACCTTATTCGTCAAACGCACTTTGGCTACTTTACGCAGTGCCGAGTTTGGCTTTTTGGGCGTGGTGGTATAAACACGGGTACATACTCCACGACGCTGTGGACAGCTATCCAGGGCCCTGGATTTGCTCTTTGCCCTGATGATTTCTCTTCCTTTTCTAACTAATTGTTGTATTGTAGGCATTCTTACCTTTTAAATTTTGGACGGCAAAGGTAAGCGGCTTGTTGGGAAATACCAAAATTTAAAAGTTCAAAAAATTAAGCCTTTTGTGTAAAAACGCTATCTTCCGTTCATTGAACCTTTGTTTCTCAGCCCAACAGCGCTTGTCTACCACATTGTTCCGCCGCCTTACACTTTAAACATCCATTCGTGGGTATCCGGCGCCTGGTGCAGGCGTATCGCATCGAGCCGTTTTTTCACTTCCATGCTTAAAATCCAGTCTTTTTCGCTGAATTCCAGGACATGATCCTGGTATTTTACTGTTTGGATGCTGGCTATGGTAGCCGCCGTTCCGGTACCAAACACTTCCTGCAGCCGTCCTTCCTGATACGCTTTCACTAATTCGTCCACGTGTACGTGTCTTTCTTCGACCGGCACGTTCATTTCGTTTAAAATGGTTATCACACTCTTCCGGGTGACCCCGTCCAGGATCGTTCCCTCATCCAGGGAAGGCGTAACCGCTTTATTATCTATCACAAAAAATACGTTCATGGTTCCCACTTCCTGCAGCCACTTGTGTTCAAAAGCATCCGTCCATAACACCTGGTCGTAGCCCTGCTTTTGTGCTTCTGTCGAAGCAAGGAGACTTCCCCCGTAATTCCCCGCATTCTTCGCAAATCCTACGCCTCCGGGAGCTGCACGGGTGTATTTTTCTTCTACCACTATCTTTAGCGGCCGCGGGTAGTAAGGTCCTGTGGGGCTTAATATAATGATAAACAAATACGTATCCGAAGGATGTACGCCCAGCATGGCATCCGTAGCAAACATGAACGGACGGATATACAAAGAATGGTCTTTTTCCGCCGGAATCCAATCCCTGTCAATCCTAATCAGCTCGCGCATCCCCTCCATAAATATCTCTTCCGGCACTTCCGGCATATTCATCCGGGCGGCAGAAGTATTAAATCTTTTGAAATTATCGTAGGGTCGAAAAATAAAGACTTCTCCGTGTTCATCTTTATAGGCTTTGATCCCTTCAAAGATAGACTGACCGTAATGCAACGCGGTCAGCGAAGGATCCAGTGAAAGAGACTGATAGGGCTTAATTTCCACACTTTCCCATTTCCTGTTATCATACTTCGCCACCAACATGTGATCGGTAAAAAATTTTCCAAAAGGCAAATGCCCGAAATCAACATCCTTTATTTTGCTATGCTGAACTTTTGTAACCTGTATATCCGGTGCGGCAACCATAAAACACTATTTTTGCTACAAAGAAACGAAAAAAGCAACGGACGGTAAAACTGTATAGCATTTATCATGAACCTTAACGATACCATACTACCGGAAAGCGTCATCGCGGCGCTCTATTCAAAATCTCTTGTATCGCTTTCCGAAGAACCCTCAAACGACGCGCCATCCGGCGCCCCGCTGAAGTTTCTCGGTTCCAATCAAAAGCACGTTACCGTCCTCGTCAGTGAAGCCGAAAGCCGTTTTCTCAACGACCGGTCTTTTAATTTCTTAACGGACATACTGAAAGCCTGTAAACTCGATATGTCTGATATTGCGTTAATAAATATTGCCCAATCTGGTAATCTGCAATATTTAACCATCAACGATACCACTAACCCGCGCACGGTTTTGCTATTTGGTCTGTCCTCGGGAGAAATCGGTCTGCCGATGCACTTTCCCGAATTCCAGGTACAGCCTTTCAATGGCGTAACCTATTTGTCGGCGCCATCTTTAGACGTTGTAGAAAATGATAAGACGCTGAAAGCCGGGCTATGGACGTGTTTAAAATCAATCTTTCAATTATAATTTCGGATTCATGCGGGAACTGATTTTTGCAACCAATAACCAGCATAAGGCAGACGAAATTCAGCCGGTACTCCGGGATGGATTTAAAGTCCTGACGCTTCGCGAGTCCGGGATTGAAATAGATATTCCCGAACCCTACGACAGCCTTGAAGAGAATGCGAAAACCAAGGCGCGGACTATCTATCAAATGACCGGGCAGAATTGTTTCAGTGAGGATACCGCGCTGGAAGTCAATTCATTAAATGGGGAGCCGGGTGTAAAAAGCGCGAGATATGCGGGCGACGGACGAGACGCCGGAGCAAATACCGGTAAGCTTCTGAATAAATTGTCAGACCAGGAGGATCGTTCCGGCAGATTTAGAACGGTAATCGCGCTTATACTGGATGGACAGGAATACCTGTTTGAAGGAATCTGTGAAGGCAGCATTGCAGACCAACCCCGCGGAGTGAAAGGATTCGGATACGACCCGGTTTTTATACCCCGGGGGGATAACCGTACATTTGCGGAGATGGATTTAGCTGAGAAAAACCAATATAGCCACCGGGCAAAAGCAGTCAGCAAACTGGTGGATTTCTTAAACAGCAGCTATCATTAATGCACGCTTTTCAGGATAATTATAGAAGAAAATTGATATTTGTTGAATAAATGCCGTCTGTAAGCAACCATAACATCACTGAAAGCGACTTAATAAAAGGCTGCCTGGATGGAAACCGCCGGATGCAGGAACACCTGTATCAGAGATTTTCCTCAAAGATGTATGCAGTGTGCTTACGTTATTCCGGGAACGCCGAGGATGCACAGGATATACTGCAGGATGGATTTGTGAAGATTTTTAAGAACCTGCATATGTTTCGCGGAGATGGGTCGTTTGAAGGCTGGATAAGAAGGATTTTTGTAAATACCGCCATTGAATACTATCGCAAACAATCAAACCTGTACCCGATTACCGAGAGTCACGAGAATCAACTGGAAACCCATGAACTCTCTGCCTTTGAGACGCTAAGTATGAAAGATTTGATGAATTTGATCCAAAGGTTAGCGCCGGGATACCGTACCGTGTTTAACTTATATGTAATTGAAGGTTACTCTCACCAGGAGATTGCTGATATGATGGGCATTAGTGAAGGAACGAGTAAATCTCAACTGGCAAGGGCGAAAGGATCGCTCCAAAACATGCTTAAAGCAAACAAAACCCTATCCTAAAATCGTCTTTTGTAGATAGAAAATGCGTTGGAAAGATACAATATATAATCATGAGGCGGCGCCCCCACCGGGGCTGTGGAATAAAATCGCGCAGGAGTTGGACAATGATTTTGTTGTATTCAGGAGCAGGTTATATGACGCTGAAGTCGCTCCACCGGAAAACAGTTGGAAGTGCATAGCATCAAAAGCAACGCACTTTTCTGGAAACAAGCCAAAAATATTCAGGATCAGAAAGGAATTTCGGGTCGCGATAGCCGCTGCCATCACGGGAATCTTATTTCTGACCATCAACTACTTTATTACCGGTAACGAAGATAAGGTCACCGGAAATACCGGCCGCCAGCAAGCTTCTGAAAAGGCCAGCAGTCAACCTGCCGGGAATGGCCAAGCCACCGGCAGCGCCGATAAGAATACTGAAAGCAAGATGGGTGGGAGTACAAAATCGTCCCTGGTAGCCGCTAATTCAACCGGAAAATCAGCTAAGAAAGAAGTTCTCCGTGACCTGTCCAATCCTTTCTACTCCGAAAGGCTAACCGTAGAAGCGCCCAAAGCCGCTTATGTTCCAACGGAAGGGATGAAATTTACCGACCGGTATGATTTAGGGAGCAGGTCATCAAAAAAAATCCGCAACCTGAACGGAGAGATCAGGGAGGATATCCGACTGATTGATTTGCCCAACAGTTATTTTTTTATGACTGGTCCAAACGGACAATCTATCCGGGTGTCTTCCAAATTCAGAAATACGATTCAATACCTTAACGGAAGTCACTGGAGAAATCAGTTTAATCTTTGGAAAGAGGAAGTAAGACAAGCTGAGTTTGTTCCCACCATCAACAACTTCATGGATATCTCTGAACTTATGAAATTGCTGCAGCAACATAACCTTCAATGATTGGTTTTGTGATCAGCCTTTTATCTTTGCAATAAAACAATGCCGAGAATCAAACTTGAATTACACGAAAATTTTACTTTTCACACGGTCATACCGATTCGAATCTCCGACATCAATTACGGAGGACATGCCGGAAATGACAGTCTGCTTTCCATCATCCATGAAGCCAGGATGCAATTCCTTCAGCATTATGGTTACAGCGAAAAAGAATTGGAAGGCGTTGGGTTAATCATGGGAGACGTGGCCATAGAATTTAAAAAAGAACTTTTCTACGGCGACACCCTGACGATCCACATCACCGCCTCCTCCTTTGAACGGGTAAGCTTCGATATTTTCTATAGACTGGATACGGAAAGAAATGGTGCGTTAGTTACCGTTGCACAGGCCAAAACCGGAATGGTTTGCTTTGATTATTCCCTCAAAAAAATAACCTCGATACCTGTAGAAGCCATCAGGAAATTGAAAAACGGGTAGGCAGGATTTTCAGTATTCGTACACAAAGTACCGGACTAACGGTCGAACTCATTTCTCCACCCGTCCTCCTTTAATTTATCAATCTTCCTGAGTACAGCAGATTCCAGATTTCGCTTATATGCTGCAATGCGTTCTCCGATCTCCTCATCAAAAGCACCGATCATGGATGCGGCTAAAATACCGGCATTTTTTGATGCATTCAGGGCTACCGTCGCCACCGGAATTCCGTTGGGCATTTGCAAAATAGATAACACGGAATCCCAGCCGTCTATCGAATTGGAAGATTTTACGGGAACGCCTATCACCGGTATCGGGGTAAGCGAGGCGATCATACCCGGCAGATGTGCCGCGCCACCAGCGCCTGCTATAATAACCTTCAGTCCCCTTTCTTTTGCCTGCGACGCATACTCCATCATCCTCAGTGGCGTACGGTGGGCGGAAACCACCGTCAGTTCAAAAGGAATACCAAACTCTTTCAGGACAGCGGCGGCATCCTGCATCACGTTTAGATCGCTGTCACTACCCATTACAATTCCTACAAGCGGATCGGTAGTCAATATATTCATTTGTTTCTGCTTTTATTATTGAAAAACCATCGTCTTTTCTACTCCTCCGGATGGGTAACCACTTTCAGCAATTTCCGTATTCTATTCTGTTTATACGTTAAATCCAACCGGTCTGCACTCAGAATGGTAACATGCCCCATTTTCCTTCCCGGCCTGGTTTCTTTCTTTCCGTAGATATGCATAAATACATTGTCCATTTGCAATACTTCTTCCAATCCTTCGTAACGAGGGCTGCCTTGATGACCGGTTTCTCCCAAAATATTGACTATCGCTGCCGGCAGGATAGATTCAGTATTACCCAGCGGATAATTCAAAATAACACGCCAGAGCATATCAAACTGTGAACTGTAATTCCCTTCTATCGTATGATGCCCGCTATTGTGCACCCGTGGCGCCGTTTCATTGACGTACACTTCTCCGAGCTTATCAATGAATAACTCCACGGCAAAAATACCGGGGCTCGACAATTCTTTGACCACCTTCAGCGCTATCGCTTCCGCCTTCCACAAAACAGACTCGGTAAGTTCAGCCGGACTTATCTGATAGTCCAACAGATTGAGCTGGGGATCGAAAACCATATCCACTGCGGGATACAGAGCCGTCTGCCCTTCATTATTGACAGCCGCCATCAGGGCTATCTCCTTATGAATATTTATCTTCTTTTCTAATACCGCAGGCACGTCAAAGCCCAATTTTAAATCATCTGCCGAAGAAATTATTTGCACGCCCCTGCCATCGTATCCGCCTTTGGCCAACTTGTGCACTGCGGGTAAGAAAGCATCCTGCTTCTTTAGCTCTTCTAACGACCGGGTAATGATAAACTCTGCCGTCGGGATATCGTGCCTTGCATAAAATTGCTTTTGTTCGGCTTTATCTTTAATTGTTCGCAAAGTTTTCACGTTAGGGTAAACCTTCACGCCTTCTGCCTCCAGTGCAGATAAAGCATCATCATTTACCGATTCAATTTCGATGGTGATAGCATCCAATCCCCGCCCAAACCGATACACGTCATCGTAATTGCGAATATCTCCTTTCACAAAATGGTGGCAAAGATGAGCAGCGGGGCAGTCATCATCATTCTCCAACACAAAAGTCTCTACCGGATAATTAGCAGCCGCCTGCAACAACATCCTCCCCAATTGCCCTCCTCCTAATATGCCCACTTTCATCATAGCTATAAAAATAAGTCGTGAAGATAATTAAATTGACGGTAAGCTGAATTGCCATTCCGTCCGGTGGCAAATTTATTCATTTAGATTTTTCCGGATGGGCGGAGTTTTGTAAGACTTGTGATACCCGATTTCTTATGCACCATCACTTATTTTTAGCGACTCGTTTTCAAGCCATTAAATATTTCCTTTCGTTCTGCTATCCGGGTACTTTTAACACGCTCTTTCAAAATAGTTAGCGAATTTTAGCGTTCCATTAGAACGAGGTAATGATAAAAGAGAAAAACTGTACGATGGTATGCTATTATGCATGATATTTGCAGGAATAAAAAGCCCATTGAAGTATCGAAGTGTTATCAAATGATAAACCTTAGGGGAAACTCTAATTTATATTAATGAAGATATTTAAATCCATTCTTTTCCTGTTTTTCGTTTGCCTGTTATCCGGCTTTGCGTACGGACAAAATTCATTTGTTGATTACCAGAAGTCATTTGCGAAAGTGGCGGATGTCTTCCGCCGGAAAGAAGATACGCTTAGGAAACAGTTTGAAGCAAAAGGATTGAAATGGCCCGCGAAGTACATTTATATACGTTCCTTTAAATACGATAGCGAACTGGAAGTGTGGGTGAAAAACAGCACACGGGAGCAGTTTAAATTGTTTAAGACCTTCAAGGTTTGCGCGATGGCCGGCTCGCTCGGTCCTAAAAGGATGCAGGGAGATTACCAGGTTCCGGAAGGATTTTACTATATCAATGAATTCAAGCCCAACAGTCAGTATCATTTATCCCTCGGTTTGAATTACCCGAATGCTTCCGATCGGTTATTAAGCGATTCGTTGTATCCCGGAGGCGATATTTATATTCACGGCTCCTGTGTTACTGAAGGATGTATTCCGATTACCAACGACCAGATTGAAGACCTCTACGTGATTACCAGTTATGCCCGCGCACTGGGTCAGGACTATATTCCGGTACATATTTTCCCTGTTCAGTTTAATAACCCTAAGAGCATCACTTATCTGGAGCGCTTCCTGAAAATCTACCGGAACTATAAACCATTAGCCGACAATTTAGAAGCC
>JACFNM010000557.1 GCA_019454915.1 Chitinophagaceae bacterium | reverse complement strand
CTTGGTCCCAACCGTAGGTCGGGATGCTCTACCAAACCTGCCTGCCGCGAGGCAGATGAGCTACTTCCGCATTTATTAAGAACTTTCAGGGTGTGCAAAATTAAGGATTGGTTTTAAACCACAAAATTTTTCTACAACACAATATCCCTATTTATACTTAGGCGTATATAAAGTGTTCTCGGGAACCTTTACGTCGGGTTTTCCCTTGTAACTGTGCTTATATAAAGCATAGCTACCGCCAATCATAAACGCCGTAAAAGCAACGATCTGCATATAAAATAAAAACCGGGAAGATTTTACCCAACTTCTGGCAAAATCATTCGATGACTGGGTTGTAGATACTTCCTGTTCCATGTTCATTAATTTAACAATTTACTCTGCAAAAATAGCGGTTACAATGTAACATTTATCCTTTTCTGCCAATAATTTCTGTAAAACGCCGCTTCTTCCTGATGAAATACTGCCATACCACACTTCCCCGGTATATCCCATGCGGATAAACGCTGCGATTCGCCGGAAAAATATTTTTCTCTTTCGAAGACAATAGCCACCTGTAAAAGAATGCATGAGCCCGTAAAACAATCATCACATACCGGACATCGCCCCGGAAAACCTGCTGAAGAGCGCTGATACCATCCAATATTAACCGCAGCGGTATCTTCCGGAGTCTCTCAGCAACAGAATAATTTTTGAACAGCATCATCAGGCTGTTCCTGTAATTCAGGTATATCTTTTTCCGGCTACCCTTTGGCAGACTCCCGCCGCCCACGTGATAGACAACGGAAGAAGGGCAAACAAATACCTGCCAGCCCGACAACTGCATCCTCCAGCATAAATCTATCTCTTCCTGGTGCGCAAAAAACGTTTCGTCAAAGCCGTTCAGGTTATGGAATACTTCCGACCTCACAAATAATGCGCAGCCAGACGCCCAAAATACAGGCGCTGCATCATCATATTGTCCTTCGTCTTTTTCACAACTGTCAAATACTCTTCCTCTGCAAAATGCATAACCCAATGCGTCTATCCATCCGCCCGAAGCGCCGGCGTATTCAAATTTTGTTTTGTCTGCCCATGAAAGAATCTTAGGCTGACAGGCGCCTATGCCGGTATCTTTCTCCATCAACTCAATAACCGGTTCAATCCATCCCGGCGTAACCTCCACATCGGAATTCAGCAAGATATAATAGGAAGCTTCTACCTGTTTTAATGCAAGGTTATATCCTTTCGCAAAGCCGTGGTTTTTTTCCAATGACAACTGATGCACCTGCGGATAATGGGTATGCAGAAAAGCCATGGAATCATCGGTAGATCCATTGTCAGCAACCACCCATTTCACTACGGGATAAGTAGTTTGCATCAGGAAGGGCAGAAATTGTTCCAAAAACGTTCTGCCGTTCCAGTTCAGAATCACCACCGCAACTGTTGGATAGGTCATCAGGATGAATAATTATTTTCTCAAAAATAAAGGAAGCATAGTTACGTTTCGCTATTTTTAAATATGTTTCATCGTTTCTTAAACTGGCGTTTCACCTTATTCGCTATTGCAATCGCTATTGTAACGGGAACTATTTTCTACTCACAATATCTTGCCAGGAAAATAGCGAACGATGAGCGACAAAAAGTGGAGATATGGGTGGAGTCCGAGCAATTCCTCATTAATTCACCGGCCGATGCCGATACCAGGCTGGTCTCTACCATCATTATTAACAACCGCGACATTCCCATCATCGGCGTGAATGAAAGCGGGGAGATTATCGCCTATATTAACCTCGATTCAAATAAGATACGGGAAGACCCGGCTTATCTTACCAAAAAACTCCGCCAGTTTAAGAGTCAGCATGATCCGATTGTTTATACCGATCCGCTTAACAAAAAGAAAGATTTTTATTATTACGGAAGTTCCATGCTGCTCCGGGAGGTAAGGTATTATCCTTTGGTTCAACTAATAGTG